>NZ_JBBAKG010000028.1:8611-73483 GCF_040403615.1 Haliscomenobacter sp.
AAATTACAGTTTCAGCTTGGCGCCAATGGTCAAAGTCCGGGTAAGCGGATACCGACCTCGGTCTACTTCTTTGAGGCTGCCTTGAATGCCAAAATAGTTAGGATTCACCAAGCCAGGAACCAACCCCGTACCCAAATTAGAAAGGCGAATTTCGGGGTCATTTCCGGTAAAGGAGGTAAAAGTCAGCAAATTTTGTACGCTAAAGTAAAGGTTCAGGCTTTTTCTAGATCCTGGTTTGGCAAAGGGTACATCATAGGCCAAACTCAGGTTTTCCAAACGCAAAAAAGAGGCATTTTGCACAAAGTAGTCTGAAAGAGGGTTGAATGGCGCGGTCAATCTGGAGAAATCTCCCGACAAAGCCACTTGTGAAATACTGTAGCCTGCATTGTTTTTTAAGGCTTGCGGATTGGCATAAAAGAGATTGAAAACGTTCAATAAATCATGTCCAAAAGCTCCTCGCCAAAAAACATTGAAGGAAAACCGGTTCCAGGCAATGGTATTGTCCCAGCCCAAAGTAAGGGTTGGTTGCGCATTGCCTGTAACGGTTCTATCGGTGGGTTCGTTGTAGATGCCATCCCCATTTACATCTTTGAATTTCCATTGTCCATCCTGTCCGATGCCCTCTGTTTGAGTCGTATAAAATTGCCCAATTGGCTTTTGATTTTGCAGCAATTCCAAATTCAAGCAGCAATAACCGGGGCTACCCGGTGAACCCACTGACAACTGGTCAGAAATGCTTTCGGGGCTGGATTTTGGGAAAGAAGCATCCAGAATGGTACGGTTGTGGGCGAAGCTGAGGTTGCTTTGCCAGTGTAGACTTTGGGTTTGAATGGCATTGATATTGAGCTGGACTTCTACCCCCTGGTTCCGCAGCGCCATTGCGTTTTCAAACTTTTGCTCTGAAAATCCGTCTCCATTTGAAGTTGGATACTGCCACAACAAATTGGAAGATCGGCTGCGGTAAAATTGAACTTGGCCCTGTAGGCGCTGTCCAAAAAGTGTAAAATCAAGGGCAAGATTGATTTCTTTGCGAATTTCGGATTGCAAATTCGGATTGGGAATATAGGGGTAATAAATGCCTGGTTTAAACTGGCCGTCCACAAATACATTTGAGCCATTGGGCAGGATCAGCTGGTGGGTAGCATGATTTTTGGGCGGTATATTGCCAGTAACGCCATAGCCGAGTCTAAAACCCAAATGATCAATAGTGTTTCTGAATTCAATCAAAGTGCCTCCAAGCGTCACTCCGGGATACAATGCCCATTTATTGCTTTCGCCCAAGCGGGTAAAACCTTCTCGACGCAAGTTTCCTTGTACAAACCATTTCCCGTTAAAGGTGTATTGTGCTTGTCCAAAGATGGCAGGCATTTCATCGCTTTCGCGGTAGGTTTTTTCATCGACCAGCCAGCCGGGTTCATTTCCGGCATAATTGATCAGGGGGCGGTAAGAGGGCTTGAGGTAATCAAAACTTAGTCCTTGACGATCAACACCTTTTCCATCCCAGCGCTGTAAAACGTAGCCAAGCTTGGTTTGCAAGGTATTTTTTTTCCAATACCAGTTGCCTTCCAATTGACCCTTGAGGTACCAATGGCGGAGTCTGCGCTCTTCCCAGGCCGCATTGCTGCTGTAGCCTCCTGGTACTTTTTCAGCAAGCGCCCAACCGTAGCCGTCCTGGTTGTGTTGATAACCCGTTTGAACTTTGGCCACCACCCCTTTAAACAATTTCCAGTATCCGGTTAATCCTGTGGTTATGGTTTGGTAGGCATTCTCATAAGTATTTTGTTCCAGCAGGGCAACCGGGTTGTACAATCCAAACAAACGGGGTGCGTAATAACCAGTGTCAGACCTTATGGCTGCGGTTGGATTCATCAAAGCTGCGTTGCGAAAAATGTCCGGGCTGACTTCCGAAGTGTTTCGCTTGGTTATCGAAAAAATGCCCGACAAGCCCCCTTTGCCTTTGGCTATATCTTGCTGAAAATTGAACAGAGCATTGACTTGATCAAAATCAGACTTTTTGGCGGTTCCATTGACTTGCCGGAGGTTGACCGCAAGCCGATACGCAGAACTTAAACTTGAGCCGCTCAAGGCCAGGTTGTGCGCCTGGCTAAATCCCGTTCGGGTGATGGACTTGTACCAGTCGGTAGTGGCGCCTAAATCCTGATTTACGCCCTGGTATTTGCCATTGGGGCCAATTAAATTGCGATAGGTAGCTGCGCTGATGCCCAAATCGGGGTTGCTGGCGCGATCCATGGCGAAGTAAGTGGAATATTCCAGTCCTCTGCTGCGGGTTTTGCCCCGTTTGGTTTGGATCACAATCACGCCATTGGCACCCCGCATGCCATATTCGGCCAGAGACGCCACATCGCGAATGACTTCGATGCTGGCAATGTCTTGTGGATCTACTGAGTTCAAGGCCAGGCCTGGAAGGCCATCTACCACGACCAAAGGCTGAGTCAGGTTGAATTGTTCGTTGTAACCCGTAGCAGTCGGGAAATAAGCAAAGCGGTTGTAGATGGCAGAATGCAGGCCCCGGATTTGGACTTGGTAGGCATAATTGGGATCTCCTCCCGGTCGGGTGACCACTACGCCGGGTATTTTGCCCTGGATGAGTTGGTAGGGGTCGAAGCGGTTGCCGGGGTTGAAGTATTTGGAATCAAATTGATTTATTTTTTTTTGGTCTGAACCAGGATTAGTCAATGGAGTCCACATGACACATGCAACTCCTCTCACATAGAAATTAATCGTCTGATCGATACCATTCCAGGCAAAAATTGAATCTGAAGGCCAAAACATATAGTCGGATACAGGAATATGGACTAAAATACTATCACCTGCTTTGGCTTTAATCTGAAACCTTCCAGAATCGTCTGATACTGCCTCAATTTTTTTTGTTTTATTTTGAATGATTATGCTCCATAAATAATCCCCTGACTTTTCCTTGATGATTACCTGTCCTTGCCATTCTTGCGCAAATAAATGGCCAGAAACAAGAAGCAAAAGAGATACAAAAACGGTGCAGAGTATTTGACTTTTCATAACTGTGAGTGTTCTGGTGGATAAGCGTTGTTCAAGTTACTATGATCTTGGCTAAAGTACTAACTTAGCGTTGATTGGCTTGGATTTTATTCTAAAAAACAACAATTTACACAGTACAATATTCGCATTGATAATTCGACCTCCTTCGTATGAACTCCAGGTTTTCAGATGAAATCATCAAGCAGCTTTTTGGTTTAGCATGTTTATTAATTGTAACCTTAATGTTTCATTGCTATTCTTCAATGCATTATTCTCTTCAGTCAACGTTTTTATTTGCAAGAGCCCTCCTGTAATTTGTTCTAGCAAAAGATCAATCTGATCTTGAATTTGACCTATTGAAGGTTCTTTGATGTCAGAATGGTTTGTAATTTGAGATGCCTCTTGCTGATCTTGTTCTTCGTACCATTTTTCCAAATGATAAAACTCTTCAGCAGATAGGTTTTTACCCATTACATACTTTAAATGCAAGTCTTGATAATCCAGCATGAGTTTCAACGTTTATTTTTCGAAGTCAAATTAAGTAAAAGAGTATTGTTATGCAAGGCCAAGAGGTTATTTATATTGACAATTCACCTCACCAACGCCACTTCCCCGTTCCATTTTTTCCGCTCCCCATCTGGAAATTCAATCCACAATTCGTAGTAAAAAACACCAGCTGGCAAAGGCTGCTGGCGGGAAGTACCATCCCAACCGGATGCAGGATCGTTGATGGCAATTTCTTTTTTATCAAAAACCAGGTTGCCCCAGCGGTCTTTGATGCGTAAGGAGAGGATCTTGCCCCCATCTCGCCCTTGAATGTAGAATACGTCGTTGTACTGATCGCCATTGGGGCTAAAAGCGTTGGAAATGTATACTTTGCGGGTGGGGATGACTTCTATTTGAACACTGTCGGAGGCGGTGCATCCTTCAGCTGTGCGCAAGTTCAAGTGCACAGATCCTGAACTCAAAGCACTCAATTCAGGGTTCTCACAATTGCTACAGTTCAAATTCAACCCGCCCTTACTCGACCATTGTACCACAAAAGGGCCTTTTCCTATCGCAGAAAAACTAAGGTTTTTGCGTTCTCCCGACTCCATCTGCTCGGGGGCAATTGCTTTGGTGCTCAAGCTCAAGGGGCGATCTTTGATTTCAATGGAATCGACATAGTCCAAACAGGGGGTTTTGGCCAACAGCGTGTATTTCCCGTTGCGGGTAGTTACGAGGGTTTTGTTTTTGCTGCCGTCACTCCAAAGATAGCTTTGAGCTTCAATCGGTGCCTCCACAAAAGCCGTATCGCCATTGCAAGAATAGCGGATCTTGCTGCTCAGTTTGAGATCCTTGGGTTCGATGACGGTAAAAAAGGCAGAATCGTTGGGTGCGATGGTCAAAGAATTATCAGAAAGCAAAGGATCGCCATACATTTTGGGGAGGTATTCCAATACGGCTTGTGCAGCATAACGCCCTGGTGGCAAGTTGTCTACCCAAGCTTTGAGGCGAATGGTGTTCGATTCCAGGATCAAATTCATGTTGATCAAGCGGAAAACATTGGTGCCAACGCCACCAATTACCGTACTGAGGTTGGACGTGTTTTTTTCGATGGCCGTGATGACCAATCCAGCGGGGAAAGAATCCCGGAAGGCCAGATCAGACCAGTTTGCTCCGGTTGCATTGAACAGGGTATATTCGATGGTCACCTCTGAACAAGGCAATACCTGGGCTGGGGTAATCTTCATGTCGAACTGCAAACTGTAGGGGCAAGAACAGCCATCGCTCTCCCTGCCTGCGTTGCCTCTGCCCAATTGCACCATTTTGCCATTTTGGCGGTTTACTGCAAAATGGGTAGTAGAACCATCCTCACTGGTAGGATTTCCATAACCATACAAATTGCCAGCAGGGTTGAAATAGAGCGCGGAAAGGAACTCCGAACTGATGGGATAATTGAAGGAAGAGACTTGTCCCGCCCCCAAATTGGCCAGTCTTTTACCCTTGCCATCAAAACTATAGGTTACCCCAAGTGAGGGATGGGTGGCCAAATCATTGAGTCGAACCGGAAGATCAACGATCAGGGCCTGGCTTGATGCAAAATAAGGGGCACGCTGCAATCCAATGTTGTACACAGTTTTGTCGAATTGAGTATCGGGGTCTCTACCGATGACCATCAAGGTGCGCCCAGTAGGAGTAACTTGACCAGCATAGTACTGCAGTTTTTTATCCAGGTTGGCAGGAATGCCCAGGTTTTCAATTTTTCCAGTTCCATCAATGCGGAGCAATTCGTAAGAGTCAAAATCCAGGGCATACAACAGTTGGTCGGTCACATTGTAACCCAAGCAAGATATTCTGCGCTTGGGCTCGCTGAGAGGGATTGCAGTTGAATTTACACCATTACCGTTGAGGTTTATTTTTTCGAGGATGCTGCCTCCGGTAGTGAAGGTAATGAGGTAGAATGAACCGTCACAAGGCAAAGTAACTTGTGCTTGGATGGTTTCTAAACACAACCATACCAACATGCAAATCAAGCATCGTCTAAACCAAGGCAAGTTTTGAAAACGATTGGCTATTGCAGACATGGTTCTTTGGTTTAGGGCTTTGGGTAGAGACGCGATGAATCGCGTCTCTACCCCTTACCATTCAAACAGTTGCAGTGCGTCATTGTTCCGCGCTACGAGCAGCACTTCTTTGCCTTTGACTTTGATGACCTGAAAATCGCGAATTTCTCCTTCCAGTTTCAAGCCTGATTGGCGGGTAAGTACACTTTTGAAATTGTTCTTTCCGTCACCTTTCAGGAAAAGGCCGTAACTGGAATCGAATCTACCAATTTCTGGCTTAACACCATATAAATTTCCGCCCAAAATGATGTCCTGGTGACCATCCTGGTCAAAATCCCGGATCAAAATTCCATAATTGGGAGAAAGTTGCGCTTCAACCGGAAGGGGTTTCAGACTGAATTTGCCTTTGCCTTCATTGATAAGGACACTCGTCCGCATTTCGGTGGCCTCGTATTTGAGGGTCATTTGCATTTGTACAGAGGTAAAAATATCTTCCACGCGCTGCGCTGCGTAGTCTTTGTATTTGAGGTATTTCTTTTTGAGCTGAGGCAATTGGCCCACCAAATCATGCCGCAAGATCAAGGGGTAAGTCCCTTCTCCATTGTACACGCTGGTTATTTGCTCTACTGTTCCGTTTTGGTCAAAATCATTTACTTGCATCACCATGGGATGTTCCTTACTTCCGCGAAAACGGGAATTCAGGCCATGGTTGCCAATCACATAATCAACATCGCCGTCGCCATCGAAATCTCCCGCTTCGATGCAGTTCCACCAACCCGTAGCATTGCTCATGCCTGCTTGTTCGGTGATGTCTTCAAAAACACCCCGATTGTTGCGAAACATTTTGATGGGCATCCACTCCCCTACTACGATCAAATCAGAATCTTTGTCCCCGTCAAAATCAGTCCAAATTGCATCCTTGATCATGCCAAGTTTCAGCAATTTAGGCGCTACCTGCTGGGTTATATCGCGAAAATTGCCTTTGCCATCGTTGTTGAGGATATAGCCATTCACCGGAATTCCATAAATCAATGGGACGGAACGCACGCCAACAAAAAGATCCAGGTCTCCATCCTGATCATAATCTGCGGCATCTACGCAGGAGGTAGGCTCAAAATTGAAAGTGGGCAAGATTTGAGGGGATTTGCTGAAATTGCCCTTGCCATCATTGAAATAAAGCCGGTTGATCAACGCAGTGGAGTTGGCCGAAAATTCGTTGCCCCCACTACAAACGTACAAATCTTGGTCTCCATCCCGGTCGGCATCAAAAAACAGCGCTTCCTCATCTTCGCAGATGGCGTCTGCTTGCCAAATGGCTTCGTTGGTGGATCGGAAAGAACCATCTTGATTTTGGACAAACAATTTTCCTGGCGAATCTTTGGCGCCTCCCACATAAAAATCCTCACGTCCGTCACTGTTGACATCACCCTTGGCAATTTTAGGGCCTTCGGTAGACATCATCAAGTACAGCAACCGATCTCGATCAAAATCGATGAATTCGTTTTCTTGATGGCGGTAGTTGACGCCGTTGAGTACGGTCAATTCCTTAAAGAGTTTAGGTGCCGGTGGAGCGGGGGCAGGCGTTACCAGTTTGCCTTCGATCTGCTTTAGTTTCAAAGTTTGATCAGCAGCAACCTTGGTCAAAAGGGTGCGTTTCCCATTTGGCCAATCAACCATCACGGTATCCACAACCTTGCTTTTGCCCAAGCCAAAATTTGGCCTGGCATCCATTGTCGATTCAAATCCCCGCATCGGCATTTGCTCCAGGTATTGCAATTGGCCTTGGTACTTCAAGGTAATGCGAGTGCCGATGGCAAAGGTATTTTTAGCTTCACCCTGTAGTTCAAACTTCAAATAGTGGTGATTTTTTAGCTGTTTTTCCGTGTTGTTGCGGTAGATAAAGGCGGGCATGTTGACGTTGTTGGTCACCAGATCTAGGTCACCGTCATTGTCCAGATCGCCATATGCAGAACCATTGGAGTGACTGGGTTTGCCAAGGCCCCATTGCTTGGCCTGATTCGTAAATTTCAGATTGCCTTCATTGTGAAAAGCGTAATTGGGAATGGGTTCCACCGGGATAGAATCCACCAGGGTCTTAAAATTCACCCCTTGCCGCGTGATGATCGAACGTTTGGTTTGCTCGTCGGCAATGAAGGACACGTAATCCTGATCCGTCAAATCCTGGTAAATACCATTGGCTACAAAAATGTCTTTCCTGCCGTCGTTGTCCAGGTCTACAAACAAGGCACCCCAGCTCCAATCGGTAGCTTCTACTCCAGCCAAACGCCCAACATCGCTAAAAGTACCATCCCCATTGTTGATTTGCAACATGTTGCGGGTAAATTGATGCCAATAGCCATTCTCTACATTCAGCTTGTAGCGGTCCCAGTTGTCAAAAGTCGTTTTGGTTTTCAACCGTTGATCCGTACCAGGCAGCATGTCGGTGACAAAGAGATCTGGCAAGGCATCGTTGTTGATGTCTGCCATATCTGCTCCCATGGAAGCGGCACTGATCGAACGCATGGATTGCTCCAAAACCTCGGAAAATCCGCCTTTTTGGTTGTTGATGTACAAGTAATCCCGTTCAAAAAAGTCGTTGGAAACATAAATATCTTGCCAGCCATCTTGGTTCATATCCCCTACCGTCACACCCAGGCCAAATCCGATGATGCTGCCGTAAATTCCGGCCAGCTCGCTGATGTCGACAAACTTTTCGCCATCATTGCGGTAAAATCTGTGTCCACCCAGGGGGTCGCGGGTATTCCGCACCTGCTTGCGCAAATTAAAAGAACCGATGGCTTGAAAGGAGTTGTTGAGCACATACAGATCGAGGTCTCCATCTTTGTCGTAATCAAAAAATGCGGCATGGGTTGAATACCCTTTATCGTCTACGCCATAGGCTTTGGCCATTTCTTTGAATGTACCGTCTTTTTGATTGATAAACAATTCATTGGCACGGTCATCGCCTTTGATTTGGCCCGAGTTGCACACGTAAATGTCCAACCAACCATCGCCATTTACATCGGCCATACTTACCCCGGTAGACCAGGCGCGTCTGCCGCTCACGCCTGCTTTTTGGGTTACATCTTCAAACTGAAAATTCCCTTTGTTGAGGTACAGGCGATCTGTATCCATGTTGGCCGAAAAATAAATATCGATCAGGCCGTCGTTGTTGACATCACCCAAGGCGACACCACCCCCGTTGTAAAAATTGCGGTAGGTATAAATATTGAATTCATTGTCAAACCTCAGGGTATTGACAAAGTCGATTCCAGTTACTGAAGTGGGCATTTCCGAAAACAGGGTATCGGTTTTGATTTCCGAGGCCTGTTCTTGTTCTTTTTTACACCCAATCAATCCCAGCACCAGAAGAAAGCAGACAAAATAAAATCGGTTCATATCAACGTGTAGTTTTCGAGGTCGTTTTGGGCATTGCTGCCGGGTTTTCGATTTCATTGGGGTTCATAGGGTTCAACAAATCAGTAAAATTCGCCTTTACCTGCTGATCATTTTTGATGCCGACGACAATTTGTCTGTTCCCGTCAACTTTCACATAAATTGTCCCTTTCTCTTTGTCTTCCACTTTGATGAATCCTTTCCCGTACCATTTTTCAAGGACACCAAGTACTCGAGGGAGTAATTTTTCAGACCAATATTCCTTATTCCATGGTGCCCAGGTTTCATAATAGAACTCAACTGGAATTTCCCGAATTTTTCCATCCTTGAAATTGGGATAAAACGTCATTGCAATGCGGGGTTCAGTATTCTTGAGGTAACATTTGACTTTACGCCCGCCTCCGTCATTGGTCAGAATGCGCTGGCGGTTTAATTTCAAACAATGGGCAAAAAAATCCTGATTGGGCATCCCCATGTAAAACCCAAAAAACAAGCTATCGTGTCGAATGCCACTGGCCAGTTCTCGGTTGCGCATTTTTTCATAATCGGATTGGCAACCGCTCATGACAAACAGAGACACCAGCAAAATCAAACTCCAAAGTATCAAGCCTTGCTGTTTCATGATTAAAATT
Organism: Haliscomenobacter sp.; assembly: GCF_040403615.1. NCBI lineage: Bacteria > Pseudomonadati > Bacteroidota > Saprospiria > Saprospirales > Haliscomenobacteraceae > Haliscomenobacter > Haliscomenobacter sp. The sequence goes on from NZ_JBBAKG010000028.1 coordinate 18,201, forward strand.
GGTTTAAATGAAATTAATAAGTAAACATTTCCATCCAGTCGTCGTTTTTGGCCACAAGCAAAAGCTTGCGGTTTCCGGTACGAACAGATTTAAAGTCGCGTACTGCGCCTTTTATTAAAATGCCGGATTCACGAGAAGAAAGCGCACGAAAAGTGCATTTCCCATTTCCTTTTAAGCACAAACCATAGCTGGCGGCATTGATGCCCAACTCTGGTTTTGCCTGAAAGAAATTGCCTCCCAACAATACATCTAAAATACCGTCATGGTCAAAATCGTCAACTTTTAAGCCATAAACCGAAGAAATTTGTGCTTCAATTGGCAATGGTTTTAAGGTAAAATGACCTTTCCCGTCGTTGATGGCCAACGATGTTTGCGTCGTAAAAACTTCCCATTTTACGGCTACTTCCAATGCTTCCTCAGGGAACATATCCTGAATGGTTTGACCTTTGTAATCGGCGTGTTTGAGGTATTTTTTGCGGAGCGAAGGAATCTGTTTTACGACATCTGGCAACAGGGCAAATGGATAAGCCTTATTCCCTTCGTAGATGCTGATGAATTGTTCAACCGCTCCGTTGCCATCAAAATCGTTGACATACATGCTCAAAGGCTTGCCGTTGCTGGCTTTAAGGCGGGTATTGGCACCAAGGTTACCAACTATCAAATCCTGATCGCCATCGCCGTCCACATCTGCTGGTTCCATACAAGTCCAAAACCCGTTGCTTTTGGCCAAGCCTGCTTCGGTCGTGGTTTCGATCAATTGCCCCTGGTTGTTTTTCAAAACTCGGATGGGCATCCAGTTTCCAGTGACAATCAGATCTGGATCTTTGTCTTGATCAATGTCCACCCAACGGCCATCGGTGTAGAGGCCGGAATTCAGCAAAGCAGGGGCAATTTGAGCAGTAGCATCGCTAAAATTGCCGCGTCCATCATTGCGCAAGATATAGCCATTGACCGGGGTTCCGTATTCAAAAGAGCGCAAACGTACGCCCACAAACAAATCTTGGTCGCCATCGCCATCTACATCTGCCGCATCCACGCACGAAGTACTTTCGAATTGGGAAGTGGGCAAGATTTGATTGGATTTGGTAAAATTGCCTTTTCCATCATTAAAGTACAAGCGGTTGATCAACGCAGTGGAATTGCTGGAAAACTCATTGCCACCACTGCAAACGTACAAATCGAGATCCCGATCGCCATCGGCGTCAAAGAAAATGGCATCCATGTCTTCCGAGGCTTTGTCCGCTTCAAGTGCAGGTTGCACTGAACGCCGAAATTTGCCTCCTCCCGTTTGTACAAAAATGGCTCCAGGTTGGTCTTTGGCGCCGCCAATAAACAGGTCTTCCAGGCCATCTTTGTTGATGTCTCCGGTAGCCATTTTGGGCCCTTCATAGGACATCATTTGGTAAATTAAACGGTCTCGGTCGAAGTCTGAAAACTCATTTTCTTGATGGCGAAAAGAAAGTCCATCCGGTATTTTGGAAAAAATTGGTTTGTACGTTTGGGGTGTCGTTGGAATGTGGTCCAGTTCCGCTTTTGATTGGGCCAATTTCAAGCGTTGGTTGCTTTTTACATTGTTTTGAATGCTAAAACGTCCATTCGGCCAGGCAACGATGAGGGTATCTACTGAGGCCCAGTTGCCAAGCCCAAAATTGAGCCGATAATCCACCGAGGATTGAAAGCCCCGCATGGGGAATAGCTCTTGGAAAAGGGTTTGCCCCGCGTGCCGAATGGTCACTTGCGCGCCAATGGCAAAAGGGTTTTTGCCTTCGCCACTGAGTTCGACACTGAGGTAATTGGCCTTTTTTTTGCGCAGGGTTTCGGCATTGTTGCGGTATACAAAGGCTGGCATGTTGATGTTGTTCACTACCAGGTCTAAATCGCCATCGTTGTCCAAATCGCCGTAGGCAGATCCGTTGGAAAAACTGGGTTCACCTAGGCCCCATTCTCCGGCTTTGTTTTGAAAGGAAAAGTTGCCATTGTTGGCAAAAGCATAATTCGGAATGGCCTCAGAAGGCATGGCATCTACCATTTTGGTGATGACACCGCGCTTTTTCTTCATTAAATCCTGGACATTGCGTGGGTCGGAATAAAAATTGATGTAGTCTTGATCCATCAAATCCCGGAGCAATCCATTGGCTACGAAGATGTCTTTTTGCCCGTCGTTGTCAAGGTCGGCCATCAAAGCGCCCCAACTCCAATCGGTGGCGTATACTCCCGCCATGCGGCCAATTTCGCTAAAGGTACCATCGCCATTGTTGCGTTGAAGTACGTTGCGGTTGAACTGGCGGTAATACCCATTGAGCAAATTGCGCTGGTATTTGTTCCAGTCTTCGAAATCGGTTTTGGTTTTCATCCGGGCTTGCGATTCCGGGAGCATATCGGTTACAAAGATTTCGGGGAAACCGTCGTTGTTGAGGTCGGCCATATCGGCGCCCATTGAGCTGAAACTCAATTCCTGAATCCAGTCTTCGAGTTCTTCGTGAAAAGTGCCGTTTTTTTGGTTAAGGTAGAGGTAGTCTTTCTCAAAAAAATCATTCGAGACATAAATATCTGGCCAGCCATCTCTGTTGATGTCGCCAATGGTTACCCCCAGGCCGAAGCCGATTTTGCTGCCATAAATTCCGGCTTCTGCGCTAACGTCTACAGATTTATTGTTGTCGTTGCGGTAGAGTTTATTGCCTCCTTTTTTGTCTCTTACCGTGCGCTGCCCTTTGATCAGGTCATACCCTCCCACCGATTTAATTGAGTTGTTGAGCAAATAGCAATCGAGATCTCCGTCGCGGTCGTAATCAAAAAATGCGGCATGCGAAGAAAGGCCTAAATCAGCCAGTCCGTATTCTTTGGCTTTTTCGGTGAAAGTCAGGTCTCCATTGTTGATAAACAGTTCGTTATAGCGGCGATTGCCTTCAGGTCGGCCAGATTTACACACGTATATATCCAGCAAGCCATCACCGTTGACATCCACCATAGCCACACCTGAAGACCAAACATTATTAGTGCTGAGTCCTGCCTTTTTGGTGATGTCTTCAAACTGGAAATTGCCTTTATTGAGGTAAAGGCGATTGCTTTCCATATTGGCACAAAAAAACACATCAATCAGGCCATCGTTGTTGATGTCGCCCAAACCGACGCCACTGCCATTGAAAAAATTGCGGAAGGTGTATGGGTTGTATTCCTCGGTGTATTTGATCTGATTGGAAAAATCGATGCCTGTGACTGTGCTAGGCATAGTCGAAAAAAGAGAGGTCTGAGAAACCGAATCAGGTTTCCGCCTATCACTATTGCATCCACTTGCCACCACAAGAATAGTGGCAAAAATAATACTTGCTATCTGTTTCATACTGAGATGCAAAGTTGGCAAAATGTGCTCAAATGAAGCAATCTTTCTTCCAGTTTTTCGGATTGTTGAGAATATAATTGGAGATGTTGAAATAGGCCCTATCATCGCGGATGATGTGCTCCCAATAATTGCGGTGCCATAGTTTGCGGTTAAATCTTTCCCAACCCACGTTTTTAACTCCTCGGATGTATTCATTGGTGGTCATGGTTTTAAACCAATCCATTGCATCGCCGACGGTGGCGTTGAATTTTTTGTTTTCGGGACCATATGGGGTATCGGGGTGGTCATGTGGACGGTCACGCCCACGTTCGTCTGTATCGGGGCGCCCACGTTCGTCCGTATCGGGGCGCCCACGTCGGGGCGCCCCGACGTGGGCGCCCTGACCCTCCGCATGACCGGCCATATTTTCGATGATACAATGAAAATGGTTGGGCATGACCACCATTTCGCGGCATTTTTTATCCGGGAATTTGTTTTCCAATTCGAAATACCATTTTTCAATCATTTTACCTGCATCGTTTAATATCATGTTTCCATCATGAATTTCCCCAAACAAATGCAACCTATCCTGCACGCAAATCGTAATGAAATACGCTCCAGGCTGAGAATAATCATACCCTTTCAGGCGAATAGACCGCCGATGATGAATTTTTGGATTGAATTTGTGCATACCGCGATTGTATGAAGGTGTAAAAATCGCGGTTGTGCAAATAGGTTTGGAAGGTAATCCGTCGGGGCGATCTGTCGGGGCGACCCCTCGCGGTCGCCCAGTTAGGATGATTTGGGCGGCCACATAGGGCCGCCCAAACAGGTCGCCCCAACAAAAATAAAAAAACGGCACAGAAATTCGTGAATTCCTGCACCGTTTTTTTTATAGAAACATTCCTTTTGCATTCAAGTTAGGACATCCGCAAGGGATGATCCGACTTGATTAATAGCAAGGGTTCTGCTTCAAGTTGCTGTTTGCATCAATCTGTGAGCGTGGGATAGGCCACACTTGCTTACAAGGCTGTGAAGCTGGTTTCCACTGACGTTGAGCATCGTACTTTCCGAAACGAACCAAGTCAGAGCGGCGCCATGCTTCGAAGAACATTTCACGGCCACGTTCTGCCAACAGGTTGTCAGCAGTCAATGAAGTGAATGCTGCAACACCAGCGCGCGTACGAATCTGATTCACCAATGCCAACGCAGAGACATCGCCAGCGCTCTTGCGCCACAATGCTTCAGCTTTCACCAAAAGGATGTCGGCATAACGGAAGATCGGGAAGTCGTTGCTCAGGTTAGGAGTAGCTTTATTGGCAAATTCAAACTTACCAATCCGTACACCCGCCTGACGCTGACAGTTGGGGAAGTGGGCATTGATTTCTGGAGTGAACACAACACCAACGCCGTCAGAGTCATCAGCAGAAGGATCCTGCAGTTGATCTTTACCATTCGACTGGAATTGCTTTCCTGCCAAAAAGTTGCCACGGATGGCCTGGTTGCCACTTACGCCTTTGCGTACATCGCCGTCTTGGTAAGAGTTGTAAAACTCAGCCAATGAACAGTAACCATTCCAAGGCTGATCGGTCAGGTTAAAGGTTTGCTGGCTGGTGTAGTGCAACGTCATCTGAGGCAGGTTGAAGCCTTGAGCGTTTACTTTGTCGTAAGGAATCGCAAAGATGAATTCCTTTGATCCAGAGTTGTCTGTGTTGAAGTTGGAGAAGTAGTTGCTTTCCAAAGAGTAGTTGCCCGAGTTGATGATTTCATCAGCAGCAGCAATCGCTTTGTCAAACTCAGGAGCACCTTTGTACACCTGAGCGTTCAGGTACAATTTGGCCTGGATGGCTTTACCAGTATAGTAATTGATACGAGCATAAGTAGATCCATCCACCTTTTTAGGAAGGTTAGGCACACTTTCGTTCAATTCCTTTTCGATAAAGGCATATACTTCTGCACGTGTTTTGGTTGCTGGTTTGAAGTCTGCAGCAACGTCGAAACGATCTACTACCGGAACGTTGCCAAAACTATCCACCAACCAGAGGTACCACAACGCACGCAAGGTTCTCAATTCAGAAAGGAATGGAGTAGCCAAAGCTGGATCTACTGCACCTTCGCTGATCAGTTTGTTGAACTGGAAGATCAAACGGTTGCAAGTGTTTACACCACCAAAAAGGAAATTCCAGGCGTTTTTGAGGTTTTCATCCTGCGGGTTGAATTCTGCACGGTGTGCATTCAACCACTGACCACCGTCATACCAGTCACCACCACGCTGAGGGATCATCGCTTCATCGGAAGAAATTTCCTGAAGAGCCATGTAATTGCCGTGGTTTTCAAAACCGTAAAGGTTCGTGTAGGCCGCACCCAGTGCTGCGATGAATTCGTCATCTGATTTGAAGAATTCGTCGGATTTAACCTGATCGTAAAGGGTTTCTTTAAGATCAGAGCAGGACTGGTTGAAAGCGATCACGAAAAGACCCGCTAATAGGGCCTTAAACCAATATTTTTTCATGATTGCAATTGATTTAAATTGAATTGAATACGCTGTTTTTCATACCACTTTAGAAATCAAGGAATCAAAAAAAGGTTTTCCTTGTGTCCAATTTTATGCACTTATGAAAAATAGCATACATTTTGATTGATTTTTTTCGCATCCAGGTGGTAGAAATTTTCGGATTTACCGAAAATTTCCAGACCAAGCGGATATTCGATTAAAGGCCTACGTTCACACCGAAAGTAAATCCTCTAACCATATAGTAAGTATTGCGACGGTCGATACCAGGAGACAATGATGCACCAGCACCTTGCTGCTCAGTGTCAGCGAAGCGAATTTCAGGATCACTACCAGAGTACTTGGTCAACACAAACAGGTTTTGACCTGCCAGGTAAACCCGCAACTTGGTAAAGCTGCTGCCAGGCTTCAGGTTGAAAGTATAACCAACCGTTGCGTTGTCCAATTTGAGGTAAGTACCTTTTTCTACCTGATAGCTAGAAAACTTGGCACCGTCGGTCAATTTTGGATTGAAGTAATCATCCGCCTTGATGCGGTTCCAGGTCAGGGTATTCAAGGTTTCGTAGAAAATACGGTAAGAGTTCACGATGTCGTGTCCAAATACGCCACGGAAGAACAAGTTCAGGTCAAGCTTGCCAATGGTGAAGCTGTTTCCAAAACCCAATTCCATCTTAGGCAAACCGTTGCCGATCGCAGATTCGTCTTCGAAGGTAATTTTACCATCGTTGTTGCGGTCAACGAATTTCCAGGTACCATTTTCGTTTACACCATCATAAGTTGGGCCCCAGAAAGTACCAATTTTAGCACCAGTGGCTACGCGAACCATAGGCGTACCGTTCAAACCAGGAGAACCAACGTTGGCATAGAACGATTCTTTGCCCAAGTCCAGATCAGCATTTGACAAAGAAATCAATTTGTTCTGGATGTAGTAAGTAGGTGTCAAAGACACGTTGTAGCTGAAGTGCTGCTTCTTGATCACTGCGTAGTTCAAAGCCAATTCCAAACCAGTGTTCTGAATTTCACCCAGGTTCACCCAAGTGTTGGGAAAGAGGTTTGGTGGAACTGGAACTGGTGCAAAGAACAACAAGTCAGAAGTAGAGCGGGTGTAGAAGTCCAACGAACCGTTCAAGCGGTAGTTCAAGAAAGAGAAGTCGATACCCAAATCGAAGTCCTTCTGACGCTCCCACTTCAAGTTAGGGTTAGCGTTGGCAATTGGGCCGTAGCTAGGTACATAGTTGCCGTTGTAGTAGAAGTTGCTTCCTGCACCAAAACGCTCCAATGACAAGTAGCTAGATGGTGGAAGGTTACCGGTGATACCGTAGCTTGCACGCAGTTTGAAGGCATCAGCAAAGCCCAGGCCCAACGCTTTAACGAGGTCTGCACTTGCACTGATCGCAGGGAAAACGCCCCATTTGTTGCCTTCTCCAAAGCGAGAGTTTCCTTCGCGGCGTACACTCACCATCAAGTTGTAAGTATCGTCATAGCTCAGGTTCAAACGACCGAAACCAGCAAAGTTCTGATAGTCGTTGCGGTAAGTTCCTACTCCACTCAAACCTTGAGACAAGGCCAAACCAGCACCAATGCTGTTGTAGCTGAATACATCAGTCAGGAAGTTGAAGTTACGCGCGCTAGATCCAGCAAAGTTACCAGACTGGTATTCGTAACCACCCAAGAGGCGGAAATCCAATTTGCCAAACGTCTTGCTGTAGGTAGCAGTGAATGTTGCTTGTTGCAGCGTTCCGTCGTCGGTGTTGCGTGTAGCGATGCCTTTGTTGTCGGCACCACCGCCCCAGAAAGAGTAACGGCTGACGTAAGTACCTCTGAAGTTGTTGTTGCGCTGTAGAGAATAAAACGCTGAAAGCGTCAAATTCTTGGTCAGGTCAAAATCAGCTTGCAAGTTACCCATGAATTGGGTCAAAGTACCTTCGTTTACGTTCTGCTCATTGATCGCTACTGGGTTGAAGTAATCAAAGTTTGCTAGCTGGAAGTAACCGCCGTACTTGGCATTTTCAGGAGCAGTTGACTTGATTGGAGAAGTTGGGTTATACAGAATTGCATAACGCAAAGCATCGGTAAATCCGTAATCAGCCTTGGTGTTGGTGATTGACAAGTTGGTAGACAAACGCAGGCGATTGTCCAATGACTTCTGGGTCAAGGTAATGCGACCGTTTAAGGTTTGCCTGCCTGTTCCTTTTTGTACCCCTTGCAAATCACGTACGTTGAACGCTACGCGGTAGCTGCTGTTGCGGTTGCCGCCACTGAAAGAAAGGTTGTGTACCTGAGACTTGGCAGTTTGAGTCACTGCGTCGATCCAGTTGGTGTTTGCACCATAATCTTTGTACGAATCCTTTACACTCTGTGGGATGCTGAAAGAAGGAATTTCACGCCATTCATCAGCAGTCATAATTGGCTGAGGACGTAGTTTGCTTTCCGCAGTTGCATAACCGCTGTAGTCTACTGTAAATTTGCCATCTTTACCTTTCTTGGTGGTGATCAGCAATACACCTGATGCACCACGAGTACCGTAGATTGCAGATGCAGCGCCGTCTTTCAGAACGGTGATGGATTCGATGTCGTTAGGGTCAACGTTGTCCAATGAACCACCGATGATACCATCGATTACGATCAGAGGCTGAGTGTTGGCACCTAAAGTAGACAAACCGCGCAAACGCAGGGTGAAACCTCCGTTGGGGTCGCCACCAGGACGAGAAATGGTCAAACCTGCCACCTTACCTTGCAGCAATTGAGCAGCGTTGTTGACGTTACCGCCGTTGAAGTTCTCTGCCTTAATGTTGACGATGGCACTAGATACTTCACGGGTTTTGGCTGTACCGTAGCCAGTAACCACCACTTCGTCCAACAACTGTCCAGGAGACAGCGCAAGATCCAAAGTAGTAGCATTGCCTAAAGGAACGCGCTGAGTGGTGTAGCCAGTGTAAGAAAATTCCAGTTCGGTAGCACCGGCTGGAACCTCAAGGCTATAAGACCCATCAAAATCAGTAACGGTACCGGCACTGGTGCCTACTACGAGGATGTTGGCTCCGATCAGTGCCTCCCCGTTGTTTTTGTCCGTTACCTTGCCAGATAGGGTACGCTGGGCGAAAGCGAAGTTGCACAAAAGAACTGCAACTGCCGCGAGTAGCCACCTCGAGCAATAGCCGACTCTAAGTTTCATACATTATTAGTGTTTTGTTAAAAAAATTGTGCTAAACGTGTTAAGTCACCTTCCTTTCAGAAGGAGCTTGTATAGAAAAACCTCTTCGCAGAGGGTTATCTTTCACTGCAAACGATTTTGTACTAATGTCTCTTTTCGTATTTTAACGCGCTTGTTTGCTGGGATAGAATTTTTCCCACAATGATGTGTACCCTACACTAACTGACTGGGTGTAAAAGTCTAAAATAAGTCTGAAAAAACCAAGAAGAGGCTAAAAGATTTTCGGGATATTTTGTTTTACCAAATTATATTGCGGAATGGAAAAAGGTTTTTTGAGGCTTTAAAAAAGGAGTACGATCAAATCAGTGTTTTGAGTTTTAGGGCTTTGGGTGTCTTTAATCCGATTTTCTTTGTTAACTTCGACTTCTTCAGAACCCGGACAACAACCCAATGTTAAAATAAATGGTAATAGTTATAGGTGATTGTTACCAACTACTAAAACTGCCCGACAACTAAAGACCAAGAATGACGCAAAAAATTACTTCCCGATTTTTCTGCGTTACTAAACTTCCAACCCTAAAAATAAACCTGACTTTATGAAATCTTATTCCTTGACTGTATTTATTCTCTCTTTTTGCCTATGCGTTTCGAATTTAAAAGGGCAAACGAACGATTTGATTTTTCTCAATGGAGAAACCCAAGTAGAGATCCCTTTTGAGTATGAAAACAACTTCATTGTCATCAAACTGATGTTCAATGACATTTTTCCGTTAAAGTTTATTTTTGATACCGGAGCGGAAAACACCATACTGACCAAGCGAGAAATCACCGATCTCTTTCAGATTGACTACCAAAAGCGTTTTACCATTTATGGCGCGGATTTAAGCCAAAACTTGTATGCCTACTTGGTAAGGGGCATTACTTTTCGAATTGGCGATTTGAAGGCCAGTCAACGTTCCATCTTGGTGTTGGAAGAAGATTACTTTCAATTTGATGAGTTTTCGGGGATCGACATTCAAGGCATTCTGGGAGCAGATTTTTTTCGACGTTTTATTGTTAAAATCAACTACTATAAACAAGTCATCACGCTTTACGATCCGGCAAATTTTCAAATGCCCAAAGGCCGCTACACAGAAGCCCCTTTAGAAATGCACCGCAGCAAGCCTTACCTGGTAACCCCAGTAAAATTAAGCAGCGAAACGACCGTTCAAACCAAATTACTGATGGATACCGGTGCCAGTATTGCATTGTTGTTGTATACGGATACTCACCCCCAGCTAAAGGTTCCCGAAAAAGTAATTCGGAGTGTATTGGGCCGTGGCCTGGGCGGAGTGATTTATGGATATTTAGGGCGAGTTAGAAACCTGGATTTTTTCGGTAATTCCTTTAACGATGTACTGACCAGTTATCAAGAGCTTCCGATTATTGAAGACAGTACGTACATGAATGAACGCAATGGAATCATTGGCAATCAATTGTTGGATCGTTTCAATATCATTATCGATTACGTCAAAAATCGCGCCTATTTTCAACCCAATCCCAATTTTAAAAAGAAGTTTGAATTTGACCGAAGCGGTTTGTTTGTGACTGCATCCGGCCCTAATTTGACCAAGTTTATGATCTTTGATGTGGTGCCGCTTAGTCCTGCTGCGAAGGCAGGGATCGAGAATGGAGATGAGATTCGAGCCATCAATGGAGTGCCATCCAGTTTTCTAAAATTGCAAGATCTGATGTATAAATTCAGAGGGAAAGCAGGGAAAAAGGTAATTTTAACGATCATCCGCAATGGGGAAAAACTCAAAAAAGAATTCAAATTGGAAGATATGATTTAGAGAATTTTCAAATCCAGAAAGCAGGTTTGATGTCAACCTGCTTTCTGAATCTGTTTCAACCATTTCCGTCGCCCTTGAATTTGGTAAGTCACTTTTACCTGATTGTCAAAGTATTTTTTGACAATTTCATTGACATCAAATGGTACTTCAATTTTGACTCTGCCTTCAGGAGCGTCTACACCAATGCGGTGTTTCACGGTATCAACCATACTAAAAACGCCTTCTACTACGGTAAGGACATTGCTGTTTGGCTTGGCTTTGGTCGCTTTTTTAACTTGTTTTTTACTAATGGATTTGAAGAGCGTTCGCAATTCCTTGGCAACTTCATCAGGAGGATTGCCAGCCAAGGCATGACTCAGCCATTGCTCAGCCTCCCGAAAAAGTCCACATTCTTTGGCCAAAACGGCTGCACTTTTCAGGATAATGGAACGGGTAGGTTCCATGTCTTTCAAGTCAACGTAAGCCGAAGCTACCTCTTTTTCTAAAGCGTAAGCTTTTCGATACAGCTCCAAAGAACGATCTTGCTGACCATTATCTTTGGCCAGCCAGGCTTCTTGAGCAAAGATGGCCGATTGTCGGTGAACCGAGCGAAGTTGGCGTGCTGTTGTAGTCATTTTTGTACAAAGGTTGCTTTAGGCGCTCCAAATTCAGTTACGCAAATATACGCAGGTAGCCCAGAATGATCTGATCTCGAAGTTTGTGTCTTTTTGACCTTTACTCGTTTGGCTACGGTATTTTTAGTGGTTTCCTTACGAATGCCAGACACCTCTAGTCTGGCTATCAAAAAATTCAATTCATCGTCTTCGTCACAGAGGTAGAAGTCAAAACCATTGTTGCCAATGGTTGGTTCCACTGCGCTGCAATTTTCTATCAAATTGATACTCAACAATACAGCTACACACATTGCGCCATAATCAGTTGTGCGATTTGGTTCTTGATAGGATTTGCGGATGTTCTCTGAAATCTCCAAAAACCAATCTACTACAAAATTTACTGTAGTTCCATCTGCTTTAGTGGTAACGGGCAAGATCGAACCGGAACCGTGTCCTTGGTCATCAAAACAAACCACTGCGGCTTCCAGCATTGCCAGCGCATATCCTTCTGCAAGGGCATTGACGGATTTGATGCTTTCCAAGGTAATTGATTCCACTCTATGCAAAATTCTGGTTAAAGTTAGACCAAATCCCAATATGAAACAAGAGCGTATGGGCTTCAAATACAAAAGTGCCATAGAGAAACCCCTTGGCACTTTTATACATACGCTTGAATGAAGCAGAAAATCAATCTACCCGATCATCCAAAAATGAATTTCTTTCTGAGATGTCCAACTCTTCATCATCGCTGATTGTCCAACGAGAAAATGCTTGTTCATTGGCCGCGGGTACATCATCCAGGTGAATGCCGCGACGCATGTACGCTGGTTCGCTCTCCATGTTGTTGACCATCTGCGGGTTGTTCAACTTTTGAGGATTGATTTCGCTGCGCATGCGCTCTTTGCGGCGTTGTTCCATTTCCTGGCGGCGGCGGCGCTCTTCTTCCATCCGGTCGTTTTCTTCCTTTACAAAAGGCTCGTCGTAGCCGTGCTTATTGCCGCGTTGGTATTTTTCAATGGTAGACCGGATATTGTCAAACTCCACCGTATTGGGGCTTTTGCCATGATCTGGTTCGGACTGGGTAATTTCTTTCAAACCAAAGCGGGTTGTGCCGTCTTTCTTTTGGCGCACATCGTCATCATCCAGAGCTACCTTGATTTTTTGGTCTTTGGCTGCGGGAATCACCTCGTCTACAGTTGGCGCATTGAAACCCGTGGCAATGATCGTAACGCTGAGTTTATCCCCCAGGCGTTCGTCAAAGCAATTTCCCCAGATCAAGTCCGTTCCATAACCTGCCTCTTCTTGCACAAATTCAGTGATCTCGAAGATTTCATCCATGGTCACTTCTTTGCGGCCAGAGGTGATGTTGAGCAAGATGTGGCGGGCACCCCGGATGTCGTTTTCTTCCAATAATGGAGAGTGCAGGGCTTCATCTACAGCCCGGCGCGCGCGGTCGTCTCCTTCCGCACTGGCCGTACCCATGATGGCCATGCCGCTGTTGGACATAACGGTGCGTACGTCTTCAAAGTCCACGTTGACATAACCAGGAACGGTGATGATTTCGGCGATTCCTTTTGCGGCAGTGGTCAGGATATTGTCGGCTTTGGCAAATGCATCCGAAACCGACAGGTTTCCGTAGATCTGGCGCAATTTATCATTGGAAATGATAATGATCGTATCTACGTTTTTGCGCAGTTCAGACAAGCCTTCTACTCCTTGAACTACCCGCCGGCGGCCTTCAAAATTGAAAGGCAGGGTCACAATACCGACGGTAAGAATGCCCATTTCGCGAGCAGTTTTGGCAATAATGGGTGCAGCACCAGTACCGGTACCTCCACCCATACCTGCGGTAACAAACAACATTTTGCAGTTGCTGCCGAGGTATTTGCAAACCTCATCGATTGAGCTTTCGCAAGCCTCTTTACCCCTGGCAGGATGAGAACCTGCGCCTAGCCCCTCGGTACCCAACGGGATTTGAATCGGAACCGGACTTGCTTCCATCGCTTGAACATCGGTGTTGCAGATCGCAAAATCTACACCAACGATGCCCTGCTTAAACATGTGGGTAACTGCATTGCTGCCGCCACCACCGACGCCCAACACCTTGATGATGGAGCCTTTATTTTTTGGCATATCGAAAAGCATACCTTGCATTTTTTAGGGTGTTATAAATCCGCGTCCGGTTCTGCTTCGAACCATTCTTTGGTTTTTTTGAATAGGCTATCGATCCAGCGTCCGCCAGATGCTGTGCGGGAATCTTCTTCATCTTCCAGGCTTACCACTTTCGGCTTGCTGATGTTCTCTTTGGTTGCTGGAGCTTCTTCTTCTTCCAATTCAGCGGGAACATTGAAGCGGCCTTTTTCGCGGTCTTCGATTCCGCGCATCAACAACCCAATTGCCGTAGCATAAATCGGGCTGCTCAATTGTTCGGTATATCCATGAGCCAAGGGTTCGATGGGCAATCCTATGCGGGTGGGCAATCCGGTGTGGTACTCCGACAATTTGTCAATATGACTCAATAGCGCGCCACCACCCGTAAGAACGATCCCTGCAATCAGTTTGCGCTCATAGCCAGATCGGCGGATTTCCCATACTACGTAATCGAGAATTTCTTCTACCCGTGCCTGAATGATGCGGGCAAGGTTTTTCTCAGAAATTTCTTTGTGGTCACGTCCCCGTACACCTGGGATGGTGATAATTCTGTTGTCAAAAACCTCATCTGCCAGCGCCGAACCGAACTTTACTTTCAGTTTTTCCGCTTGCTGAGGCATTACAGTACAGCCTTCTTTGATGTCTTTGGTGATTACGTTTCCACCAAAAGGAATCACAGCAGTATGGCGAATAATTCCATCCTGGAAAATGGTAATGTCGGTTGTACCACCACCAATATCTACCAACGCTACTCCGGCTTCTCTTTCTTCTTCATTGAGAACGGACATAGCCGAAGCAATGGGTTCCAACGTCATGTTGGCTACTCGCAATCCAGATTTCTCTACACAACGGTAAAGATTGTTGGAGGCTGCGATTTGGCCGGTAATGATGTGAAAATTGGCTTCCAAACGTACCCCAGACATCCCGATTGGGTCCAGGATGCCCTGTTCGTTATCGACCGCATATTCTTGCGGAATCACGTGAATGATCTTATCTCCAGGAGGCAATACCAGCTTATACATATCCCCAATCAGGCGATCAATGTCTTCTTGGCTGATCTCCACGATATTGCTGTCCCGCATGAGAATTCCTCGATGCTGGAGGCTTTTGATGTGTTGACCAGCGATGCCAACATGTACCCAATCGAAATTGGCGTTGACGCCACGTTTGGCAGCGATTACGGCTTCAGAAATGGCATTGACTGTTTTTTCAATATTGGAAACGACCCCGCGCAAAACGCCTTCCGAGTTTACTTTTCCAACACCTAAAATTTCCAACTTTCCATGCTGATTTTTACGTCCCGCGATGGCACATACTTTGGTTGTGCCGATGTCTACGGCCACCACGACGTCTGATTTGCGAGCATTTGTTTCCATCATGAATGTTCAATTTGGCCTTTTCCACCACAAAAGGGAATATAGGCAGTTATTTCGGAAAGCTGGTTGTTTTTGTTAGTATCAGTTAGTTAGCTGCAATCCTGCTTCCGTATAATGGGATTTAAAATGTTGTTATTTACATATCACTTGTCCGCGAAAGCGAACGTCAATGCTGCGGTATTTTCGCCATCCTTCGTAGGGCATGGCTTCACGGTAAAAGATTTTCAGGTTCTGGATTTTGTCCTGAGCGTCTTCATACTTTCCAAACACTATCTTTTGATCGCCAATCAAAGGCGCCAATATGAAATCGCCATTGCTACTCACAAAAATTTGACCAATCATTGCACTCATAAATGGGTCATTGCGCAGGTCTTGGCTGAGCAAGAACAAGTGTCGCAACAGGTGTCTTTTGCGTTGCAAATAGTCCGGTACATAGGCCGGAATTTTGCCGGTAGCCACTACAACACGAGCGGTGAAATGCTTTGAAAGCGGCATTCTGCGCCCATTTTTATCCAGGTAATAATTCCAACCATCTTTATCGATGATCCGAATTACGGGTTCTCTTTGCGTTACACTGACCCGCACCACATCGCGTGCATCGATGTACACATCCGCGTTTTGCACCAGTGGGTCTTTTTCCAATACATGCTCCAGGCGGTCAATTTCGACAGTACGCACTGAACGGGATTCAAATTCGTATCCAAAAGCTTTGTGGATCACCTCGCGTACATCTACTGGCTGCATGAGCAAATCGCCGTTGGGCAGCGGTTTGATGTCCACTTCTACCCCTTTTACTGCCGCGCCTTTGCGGTGGTTCACTGCCGACAGAATGACCATAGCGCCAATCAGCAGACCTGCCATCCAGCCCAGGGCTTTCATTTGCTGCCTGGTGATTACGTTTCTATTTGTGGTTTCTGCCATTGGTTTAGTTATTTGGGTTTTGGGTATTCTTTAGCCATTGGCCAATTGGCTCAACTAAGGTATCGATGTCTCCTGCTCCTAGCGTCAGCAATACCCTCGGCTTGTTTTTTTGCAGGGCCGGAAGCAAATCTGCCTTGCTGATCAACTGAACATTGTGGTTTTTCATCAGTTGGATCAACATATCAGAACTCACTCCAGGTATGGGCAGTTCCCGAGCCGGGTAAATTTCCAACAAGTATATTTCGTCCAGTCCATCCAATGCTTCCGCAAAGCCTTCGGCAAAATCGCGGGTACGGCTGAACAAGTGGGGCTGAAAGATCCCGGTTACTTTTTCACCTGGAAACAATTCCTTTGCAGCACCAATTGCAGCTTTCAATTCAGTTGGGTGGTGGGCGTAATCGTCAAAAAACGCTACTTCTTCATCCCGATAGATGATTTCGAAACGGCGTTTTACTCCCCGGAATGCTTCCAATCCAGCACGTAAAGCTTCCTCACTCGCGCCCAGTTGCAAGGCAATGGACAGCGCAACCGTGGCATTCTCCACATTGTGTCGCCCCGGCAATGGCATACGCAAACCAGCAATTGTGCCCTCTGGGCTGGTATAATCAAAAACAAAGTAACCTTTCTCTACCCTGATGTTGTGTGCCTGGTAATCACCACCTTCTACCCCAAAACTGCGGTAAGGCGTGCTGGCATCAAATTGATGCGTTAAGTTGTGTTGCAGCCAAAGCGTGCCACCAGGTTTGAGCTGCTTGGCAAATGCTTTGAATCCGGTTTCCAACAGGGTTTCAGCATCGCCATAAATGTCCAGGTGATCTGCATCCATCGACATGATGGAGGCAATATCTGGATGCAAGTGCAAAAAGGAACGGTCAAATTCATCAGCTTCAACAACCATCCATTCGCTGCTGCCCAATACGTAATTGGATTCGAAATTGCGGGCAATTCCGCCCAAAAACGCGGTACAATCTATGCCTGTACTGTGCAATAAATGCGCAGTGAGAGAGGAGGTAGTGGTTTTGCCATGTGTCCCGGCGATGGCCACAGTTTTCATTCCTCTGCTCAGGATACCCAATACTTCTGCCCGTTTTTTGATCGGGAATCCATTGGATAAAAAATACTGGTATTCAGCATGGCTGGTCGGAACGGCGGGTGTATACACCACCAAATCCACCCCAACCGGGATTTTGCTCAAGTCTTCTTCGTAATGAACCTGCATGCCTTCGGCTTCCAACGCGCGGGTCAATTCTGTTGAAGTACGGTCGTAACCGTGCACTTCAACACCGCGTTGGAGGAAATAGCGGGCAATGGCACTCATGCCAATTCCGCCGATTCCGATGAAGTAAATCTTCTTGATGTCTTGAAGGTCAAGCATAGTTAAAATTTGACTAAACCAAGTACTTGTTCCGCAATTTCCTCCGCAGCGTTGGGTTTGGCCAACGCCAGGATATTTTGGGCAAGGGTATTTCGTTTTGTTTCGTTTTGCAATAATTCAAGCGCTTGAAGCAACAACTGGCTCACAGTTTCGCCATTGGCTACCATGATGGCTGCGTTTTTATTCACCAGCGCTTGGGCATTTTTGGTTTGGTGGTCTTCGGCCACAAAAGGCGAAGGCACCAAAATTGCTGGTTTCCCTACCAAGCAAAGCTCCGAAATGGTCAAGGCTCCTGCTCTGGAACATACTACATCGGCTGCGGCATAAGCCAAATCCATCCGATCAATGAATGCCGAAAGCTTGACGTTGCCCAACTGCGCCGTTGCACAATTTTGGTATTTCTCGTAATGGCTGCCTCCACATTGCCACAATACCTGGATGTTTCCATTTGCTTGGCAAAACGCGGTGTTCTGTGCCATTGCTTCGTTGATCGATAGCGCCCCGAGGCTGCCTCCAAAAATGAGCAAAGTGGGCAAATCGGCATTCAAACCAAAATGTAAGCGCGAAGCTACAGGGTCGCTTGCTTGGGCAACGGCCCGGCGAACTGGATTTCCAGTCAACACAATTTTTTCGGCTGGAAAAAACTTTTCCATCCCGGCGTAAGCCACACAGACCTTTTGCACCTTTTTACTCAGCAGTTTGTTGGTTACCCCTGCATAAGAATTTTGTTCCTGAATCAAGGCAGGTATTCCAAAGCGGGTAGCAATCTCCAGCAACGGGCCACTTGCATATCCCCCTACCCCAACTGCAACCTGCGGCTTAAATTTCCGTATTATTGTGCGTGCTTTCAACAAACTGTAGACCAGTTTTACCGGAAAAAGAAGATTGCGAAGTGACAAAGAGCGCTGGAACCCACTGATCCACAAGCCTTCAATCGGGTACCCGGCTTTTGGTACCTTCTCCATCTCAATCTTCCCCTGAGCACCCACAAAGAGAATCTCGACCCCAGGCACTTTTGCCTTGATCGCATCGGCAATGGCGATAGCTGGGAAAACGTGTCCTCCCGTGCCGCCGCCGCTGATGATGATTCTTGGTGCTTCTGTATTGCTCATTTTCGTTTAATCTGCTTCGTTTATTTCCACAAATCGGCTTACACTCAAGATGATTCCAAAAGCGATACAGGTAAACAAGGTGGATGTCCCCCCTCGACTCACCATTGGCAGGGTTACCCCTGCAACCGGAATCAAATGCAATGCTGTAGATATATTGACAAAAGCCTGAGTAATCAACATGATGCCCAGCCCCAGGGCGACCATTGCACCAAATGCTTTGGAGCTTTTGGTTACCAGGCGCGTAATTCGGAAGAAAAGCACGATGTACATGGATATGACAATGGTACCGCCGATGATACCATACTCTTCACAGAGAATGGCGTAAATAAAATCCGAATAAGGCGAAGGCAAGTAATTTCGTTGTATGCTATTGCCGGGGCCTACCCCAAACCATTCACCATTGGCGATGGCAATTTTGGCCTGCTGTACCTGATATCCTCCGTCAGGGTTGGTCACAAAATCGCGGATTCGCTCTGACCAGGTTTCTACCCGAATAAACCCGGGAAACGCATCTGCTGTAAAAATCAACATGGCAAATACCATCAACCCTAAAATCAGGAGGGCCAAGATAAAACGTACATCAACCCGACCCACAAACATCATCATCAAACAGGTAAAGAACAACAAAACCGCTGTAGAAAGGTCGGCAGGAGCGATCAATCCACATACGATCAGCACAGGTACGATGATCGGAATGAAAGCAGACTTCCAATCCTTGATGTAGTCCTGTTTGGCCGAAATTGACCTTGCCACATAGATGACCAGTGCCAGTTTGGCAAAATCAGAGGTTTGAAAAGTCAGGCCGGTAAAAGGAATTTGAATCCAGCGCCGTGCATCGTTGATGTTCGCACCAAAAAACAGCGTATAGATCAACAAAGGCAAGGTCAGGAAAAAGAGATAGGGCGCTGCGCGGTGAAAGCGCATGTAATTGAAGGTGTGACAGAGGTAAGTAATCAGCAACCCTCCAAATACAAACACCGTTTGTCGAATCAAAAAGATTTCGGTGTGGCCACCACTTTTTTGGTAGGCCAATGTACCAGTAGAACTGTACACAACCAATAGCGAGAATACTGCCAAAATTGACAGCACCGCCCAAATGGAACGATCTCCCTGTAATTCAGAACTGATTCTCGCAAATACACTCATAATAGTTATGAATTATGAGTTATGAATTATGAGAGAGTGTTCATAACTCATAACTCATAATTCATAACTCCAAGACTGCGGCTTTAAATTGGTTGCCTCGGTCTTCGTAGTTTTGAAATAAATCGAAACTGGCACATGCTGGCGAAAGCAAAACAGTATCTCCGGTACTTGCAAACTGCGCTGCCCTTTGAACTGCTTCCACCGCACTCCTGGTTTCTACGATATTTTCTACCATTCCACTGAAAGTTTGCAAAATCTTGCTGTTGTCCAAGCCCATACAAACGATGGCTTTGACTTTGGCTTTGACAAAATCGAGCAGCGGCGCATAATCATTGCCTTTGTCTTGACCGCCTACAATCCAAACCGTAGGTTGGGTCATGGCTTCGAGTGCATAAAACACCGAATCGACATTGGTGGCCTTGCTGTCATTGATGTAGTTGACACCATTTACAGTAGCCACTTTTTCGAGTCGGTGTGGTGCATTCACAAAAGTATTCAAGCCTTCTTGAATAACTTTTGGTGCAATTCCGATCTGTAGCGCTGTCTGCACCGCAAAGAGTGCATTCATGTAATTGTGCCGCCCCATCAGTGGAGTCGTACTCATTTCAAAATTAAACCCGCCAACGTTGAGGCGTGTCCCTTCCGTCATTTGGAAGGATAAGGATATTGTTTTGGCCAGGGTCGGGTAATTTTCCCTCAACGCTCCCAAAATGGGATCATCAGCATTGTAGAGAAAAGTATCCGTTGCCTCTTGAGCCTTGATGATGTTGAACTTTGCCGCCGCGTACTTTTCCAGTTGGTACTCGTAACGATCCAAATGATCGGGGGTAATGTTCAACAACATGGCTATATCCGGGCGGTATTCCTGGATGCCTTCCAACTGAAAACTGCTGAGTTCCAGTACGTAGAAGGGATAATCCCGCTCGGCAACAATTCGTGCAAAGCTTTTGCCCACATTGCCCCCCATGGCTACATCCTTACCTGCAGTTGCCAGCAAGTGATAAATGAGATTGGTGGTAGTGGTTTTGCCATTGCTTCCGGTGATGCCGATGGTAAAACTCTGGGTATACCGCGCTGCAAATTCAATTTCGGAGATTACTGGAAGTCCTTTGCGGTGAATTTCCTGCAAAAGCGGTGCTTTATCAGGAATTCCAGGGCTTTTGATGATCAGGTTCATGGCCAAAATGCGCTCCTGGTCATGACTGCCTTCTTCAAAAGCGATCCCGTGTTGGTTCAATTCTGCCTTGTAATGCTCCTTGATCTGACCTTTGTCAGATACAAATACTTTGTGGCCTTTTTGTTTGGCCAATATCGCTGCTCCAACGCCGCTTTCGCCAGCGCCGAGAATGGCAATTTTCAAAATCTGTTCGAGGCCCATGGTCTTAGCGAGTTTTAAGGGTAATGATGGTCATTACGGCCAATAAAATTCCGACAATCCAAAAGCGGGTCACGATTTTCACCTCGTGCATCCCTTTTTTCTGATAATGGTGGTGCAGTGGCGACATCAAGAAAATCCGACGGCCTTCGCCGTATTTTTTCTTGGTGTACTTGAAGTAGCCAACCTGGATGATTACCGACAAGTTTTCTACTACAAAAATGCCACACAAGACCGGGATCAATAACTCTTTGCGCAACAAGATGGCCAAGGCAGCGATGATTCCTCCAAGGGTCAAACTTCCGGTATCCCCCATAAAAACCTGTGCTGGAAAAGCATTGTACCACAAAAACCCAATACAAGCCCCAACCAAACAAGCCGAAAAGACCACCAATTCTTCTGTACCGGGCAAATGCAGGATATTCAAATAATTGGCCGCAATTGCATTGGACGATACGTAGGCAAAAATGCCCAAGGTTGCTCCAATGATGCCCGAAACTCCGGTTGCCAATCCATCAACTCCATCGGTCAGGTTGGCCGCATTGGATACCGCAGTGACTACGATGATGATGAATGGAATGTACAACAGCCAAAGCCATTTTTTTCCAGTTGCTTCATCACCAGGCATCAGCCAGGCGTAATCCAGGTGGTTGTTTTTCAAAAAAGGAACATTGGTCACGTTGGTCTTGTAGTCGGCTTTTTCGATAGCACCTTCGGGTGTTTCAATGAAAATGAAACTGCTTACTCGATCTGCTTCGGTTAGGCCTAACTCCTTTGCCGTTTTGGTTTCCATGCGCACTTTAATGTCCCGGTTGAACATCATGGCCGTGGCAATGATGATCCCGAGTACAACTTGTCCGATGATTTTGTACCGACCGCTCAAGCCTTCCTTGTTTTTCAGGAACACCTTGATATAGTCATCCACAAAACCGATGATGGCCATCCAGGAAGTAGTAACCACCATGAGAATAATGTACACATTATCCAGTTTAGACATCAATAAGCAGGGTATCAAAATGGCCAGGATGATAATTACTCCACCCATGGTTGGCGTTCCTTTCTTAGACAATTGGCCTTCCAAACCAAGGTCGCGTACCGTTTCTCCAATTTGCTGCTTTCGCAAATAATTGATGATCCGGCCACCAAGCACCATGGAAATAATCAGAGAAAGAATAATTGCTACTCCAGCCCGGAATGTAATGTACTGAAACAAACCAGCGCCTGTAAAGTGTCCAAAATTGGCCTGTAGCCAATCGACTAGATTAATCAGCATAAGTTCGATGATTGTAAGGATCTTGGTTTGAAATCAATCAAACCAGGCAAACACCCTTTTTTCTTTTCAAAGCCGCAAAAATAGAAATTATACCCTGCTTTTTTCCCTTGATGGTACAAGAGTTATCCACAAAACCTCAAAATCAGCTCTACCTTTGTAGTGCTAATGAGAAAATTCTTCTTTTAGAATTTCCTTATCGTCGAAAGGGTGTTTTACCCCTTTGATTTCTTGATACTTTTCGTGCCCTTTACCCGCAACCAAAACGACATCGCCGGTTTGAGCCAGCCGACATGCCGTACGAATGGCCTCTTTGCGATCCGTAATACTCAATACTTGCTTGCGGGCCTCGGCAGGAATTCCAGTTTCCATTTCGCGGATGATGGCTTCTGGTTCTTCCGAACGCGGATTGTCGCTGGTCAAAATCACCTGATCGCTGTACTGGCAAGCCACTTTGGCCATGGTTGGGCGCTTGGTTCGATCCCGATCTCCGCCGCACCCTACCACTGTAAGCACCTTTGAATCGCCTTTGCGCAGCGCCTGAATGGTTTCCAAAACCTTTTCCAGTGCATCCGGCGTATGGGCGTAATCCACAATGGCGGTTACCTGGCGTTTTTGATCCAACACATAATCGAAGCGGCCTTCAGCCGCTTTCAGTCGGCTCAATTGGGTAAGTACTTCCACTTTGTCCTGATCGAGCAACACCGCCGTGGCATACACGGCCAGCAAGTTGTAGGCGTTGAATTCACCGATCAAGCGTCCGTAAAAATCCTGATTGTCAATGTCCAGGTGCAGCCCCGTTAGGCTGTTTTCAATGATGCGTGCCCGAAATTCGGCCATTTGACGTAGGCTGTAGCGGTTTATACCGGCAGCCGTATTTTGAGTCATTACCATTCCACGCTTGTCGTCGATGTTGATCAAAGCGAAGGCCTGTTTCGATAGTTGGTCAAAAAAGCCCTTTTTAGCGCGGATGTAATTGTCAAAAGTCAAATGGTAATCCAGGTGATCATGGGTAATGTTGGTAAAAATAGCGCCTTTGAAATCCAGCCCGGCAATTCGACCTTGGTCTACTGCGTGAGAGCTTACTTCCATAAAAGCGTAATCACATTCAGCTTCCACCATTTGAGCCAGCAATGCGTTGATGGCAACCGCATCTGGCGTTGTATGGGTGGAGGCGATCACCTGGCCGGCAATGCGGTTCTCTACCGTTGATAGCAAACCACATTTATAGCCTAAACCACTAAAAAGGTCATAGAGCAAAGTAACGGTAGTGGTTTTGCCATTGGTACCCGTCACGCCCACCAGCGTAAGCTGTTGGGAAGGGTGCTCATAAAAAGCCGAGGCGAGTAAGCCCAAGGCGCGAGCAGAATTAGCAACTTGCACTACCGTAACCTGATCCGGAACGTTTTGCGGGATCGTTTCTACCACCAAAACATTGATGCCTGCTTGTAGGGCTTGAGGGATAAACTGATGGCCATCCACCTGTACCCCTTTTACCGCAACAAACACTTTATTTGGCCCCGCTTTCCGGGAATCAAAGACAATTTCATTGATCTCAATATCAGTCGAACCGAGAACCTGCAAGGGTTTTACTGCCTGCAAGAGTGATTTCAAGGTATGTTTCGTCTGTTCCATATCTGTACTCATCTCAAGGTGATTGAAATGGTTTGCCCCCTCACTTTAGCGCTGGGAGGTACAGATTGACTGATGACTTTGCCTACTCCATTGAGTCGCACTTTCAGTCCGGCATTTTCCAAGCTGTACAAAGCATCGCGTAAGGTCATGCCCAATACATTAGGTACTGTTCGCTCAGCAATGGTTCGATTTTGGAACAAAATCGAATCTGCATGGGTACGCATTACGGCCATTTCGGTTCCGGGACGGCCATAAAATGGCAAATCCAGGTATTTCAATGCAGTACGCAAATCTGCTGAAGCACCTACATCCAGACCAGGCAATTCCTCATTTTTCATCACAGGCCGCACCGCAAGATTGAGTGGCGTTTGATGATTAGAACCTGAAGCCATAATCTTGTCCGATATTTCCCGAAAAATAGGGCCGGCTACATCTGAACCGTAAAAGCCTGCTTTTCGTGGCCGGTGAATCACCACTATACAAGAGTACCTTGGCTTTTCCGCAGGAAAATATCCTACAAAAGATGCCCGGTAACCACCAATCTTTATGTTTTTGCCACTGCGTTTGTAGTTGATCTGCGCGGTTCCAGTTTTGCCTGCAAAATTATACGCATCCGTGTGCAGCTTCCGAGCTGTACCGTCATTGACGACTCCTTCCAACAACTGGCGAATCCGTTGGATCGAGCGTTCAGAAGCGATTCTTTTTTTGACAATTACCGGTGAAAATTCATCCAGTACCTCTCCATAATGTTGCGTTGCCGAAACCAAATAGGGTTTCATCATTACGCCGTTGTTGGCTATTGAGTTGTAGAAACTCAACAGTTGCAATGGAGTGATGCGCATTTCGTATCCGTGGGCAATCCAGGGTAAGGAAATACCGCTCCAGGTCTCGCTGAATGCCTCCTTCAAATAAGGATTGGCTTCGCCTTCAATTTCAATGCCCGAAGGCAGGTGTAAACTGAACTGCTTGAGTCGGCGGATGAATCGATCCGGGCCATTGCCTGTACCATAATAGCGTTGTGCCAACCCCGCAACCCCTACGTTAGAGGAAATTTCAAAAGCTCTTTGGATCGAAATGGTATCCAACCCATTGCTTTCTGGGGATGAATCGACCATGAGCTGTTCAAAAAATTGCGCTTTACCGTGGTGGATATCGATAGAATCTTCCAACTTGATCACGCCATCTTCCAAAAGCGCCAACATGGTAGCCGTTTTGAAAGTAGACCCCGGTTCAACCGAAGAACCTATTGCGTAATTGAATGACTCCCACCAGCCCGTTTCGCCTCGCCCTAAATTGGCAATGGCACGTACTGCGCCTGTTTTCACATCCATGACTACGGCCGTACCCCATTCTGCATCGTGGGCATTCATGCCGCGCAGCAGGGCATTTTCAGCAATGTCCTGAATGTTTACATCTATGGTAGTGACCACATCATCGCCACTCTTGGGATCCATTGCGGTTAAATCTTCGAGGGGCAACCAAATATCTTTTTTGGCATCCACCCGAATCATCATTTGTCCGCCAGGTTCTCCGCGTAAAATGGAATCCATGGCGCCTTCGATTCCCACTGGCTTTGCGCTTTCCCGCACATATCCGATGGTACGTTGGGCCAGCAACCCAAATGGACGGCGGCGTTCATTGCGTTGTTCTACGATCAGCCCGCCTCTAAAGCGCCCTTTGCTGAATAAGGGAAATTGCTCGATGCGCGCTTTTTCAACGAACGTCGCTCCTTTTTTGATCAAAATGTGGCGATTGCTCGAATCAGCTCTGGCACGAATCAAATAGTCTCGCAAACCACCAGGGGTGTAGGTATCGTCAACAAAGCTGGCCAGGCAAAAAGACAAAGAATCGATGTGCTCATTGAAATCTTCGGCCTGTGGCGCTACGGGGTCAAAGTACAAATCGAAATAAGGAATGGAGGTAGACAATACACTTCCATCCATGGCCAAAATATTGCCCCGCTCGGCCTCAATTGCCTTAAAGCGTACGTAATTGTCTTTGCCTCGTTGGCGCCAGTCTTCGCCTTGCACAATGCTGATGACGATGGTACGGTATACCATAATGACAGAGATCGGTATGAAGATACCGAACAGCAAGAAGTAAATCCGATAGAGAATTTCGTTCTTGATTTCCATCATTTGGTTTTGCAGATTGCCTGGCTATTGCTTTGCAATCGTGGTTAATAATCGTTTTTGTCCACTACTACAATGCGCTTGGGCTGTGTGCCAAACGCTTCGAAGTTTTGATCTTTAAGGCGTTCTGCCAGTTCGGATTGCCTGCTGTTGAACATGTTTTCCGATTCCAGCGTCATGTATTGCCAGCGCAATTCCCGCAAATCGCGTTGCAAGTGCTGAATCTGGCGAATATTGCTTTCGGCAAAACGGGAGTTGGCAATGTAAATCACCGCCAAAAAACCTAAAAAAATCACAAAAGACAGGTTTTTAAGGATCAGCTCCGAGGTAAGGAAGCCAAGCTCAAGGTATTGTCCGATGCCTGATTTTTTTGCCATGTTTTTTATTTGTCGGGGCAACCCTTGCGGTTGCCACGAGGCAACCACGTAGGGTTGCCCTTACGGTTATCTTTTGGGCAACCGCGAGGGTTGCTGCTACAGTTTTACGGCAACGCGCATTTTGGCGCTGCGTGACCGTGGATTCTCCTTTTGTTCAACTTCTCCGGGCAACATGGCTTTCCTGGTAATTACCTCAAAAGGCCGGGATATGTTGCCGTAGAAATCTTGTTCCATTTGCCCATCCGCTTTGCCCGTTTTCATGAAATTCTTCACCAGTCGGTCTTCAATCGAGTGATAGGCAATGACTACCAATCTGCCTCCTGGTTTAAGCACCTGTAGGCATTGTTCCAGGAATTCTTCGAGTGCGCCAACTTCATCGTTTACTTCCATACGCAAGGCTTGAAAAACCTGTGCCAGGTAACGATTGCGTTGCCCGCGTACTAGGGGATCCAGGATTGCGAGCAAGTCACTGATGCTTCTCAGAGGGCGTACCTGCCGTTCGCGTACGATGGCCTGCGCCAGAGTACGGGAATTGCGGACTTCACCAAGGGTGCCAAACATGTTTTGCAGTTCGGCTTCGGTGTAGCTGGCCAGAATGTCTGACGCGTTGCGCTCTCCCTGCTGGTTCATGCGCATGTCCAAATGGGTGTCAAAACGAAAAGAGAAACCTCGTTCGGCTTCATTTAATTGATGGGAGGAAACGCCCAGGTCTGCCAGAATTCCATCTACCTCCGTTGAGCCGTGCAAGCGCAAAAACCGGCGTAAGTAGCGAAAATTGTGTGGCACAAAAGTAAACCGTGGATCATTTAGGGCGTTGCGCTGCGCATCTTCATCCTGATCAAACCCGAATAGGTGACCTTTTTCACCTAAGGCCTGCAAGATCAATCGGGCGTGCCCTCCACCTCCAAAAGTAGCGTCGACATAAGTGCCTGCTGCCTGGATGTTTAATGCTTCGATTGATTCTACGGCCAAGACCGGGTTGTGGTATTCCATTTTTATTTTTTGCTTACACCTTGCTGGTTTCCCACGAATGAATTCGTGGGCTTGATCCTTGCTGCTTGCCCACGGATAAATCCATGGGTTGCTAGGCTTTGGGGGTCATTACCCTTTGAGCCAGTCCAGAGAAATCAGCAGGTTCTTCGTCCAGCATTTCGTCGTACCGTTCTTTCGACCATACCTCTACCCGATCGTTGTACGCCATGAGGATCACTTCCTTTTCGATACCCGCATATTCCAGCAGGCGCTTATTGAGGAGGATGCGGTCAGCACTGTCCATCTCCATCTGCTGGGCACCTCGATAGAAGTAGCGTTGAAAATCTCGGCTTTCCTTGTCGTAATAATTCAACTGATCGATCTCTTCAGTAATTTTTTCCCATACTTCCAGAGGATACAACATGAGACATTTCTCAAAACCCCGGTTCATTACAAAGGTATAGGCTTCGCGCTCGCCGAGTTGACTGATCAACCCGGTGGGCAAACGCATTCGACCCTTATCGTCGATTTTGCATTCGAATTCGCCCAGAAGCTTACGCATGGATACACCTTTAGAATGTTTGTGTGTCCAAAAATAAGGACATTTTCCACAAACTTCCACTTTTTCCCACTTTTTTAACCAAATTTTACATTTTTTTCTATAATTCAGATCTATTCTTTAAGAAAATAACTATTACAATTATATCATTAATTTATTTGGTGATGCTTTTAAGATAAATATCCTTAGAAACAGTGCGTTAGGATTGAAATGGAAACAATTGGAAGATTTCCATTCGGCGATACATCAGTGGGCAAAAGTGGGCAAAAAATTGAGTTTTTGCCTGGTTTTTAACCTTCAGGTGTATTTAGAATTAGGTTTCACATATTTTTATACAAAAATAAACTTTTATTTAATTAAATCACTTTTTTGTAGTTAATTTTTTACCGCATCAACTGTACTTCACCATACCGCGATTGTTCTCGTCCGTTTTTTAGTACAACATTTACCACATAAACATAAACTCCTTCTGAAGCAGGTTTCCCCCTAATCGATCCATCCCAACGGGTAATTGGAGATTCTGAAGATAAGTCCTTGGCATTAAATACTTGTCCTCCCCAGCGATCAAAAACTTTGAGCGATACGATTTGTAGATCTGGAGAATTGGCAAGCACACCAAAAGTATCGTTGATGCCATCGTTGTTGGGAGAAAACGCGGTAGGCATAAAGACTTTGAGAAAGTCTAAATCCAGGTAAACCGTGCTGTCGCACCCCAAGGTAGATTTAATCAAAAGTATATGTTGTCCGGGGGTTTTGATTTGGCGTTTGCCCACCAGGACAAAGTCACCTTCCAGAATGCGCGCTTCCACAGAATCGACCAAATCATTTTCCAGGCTTAGGGTGAGGGTGACAATGCTGTCACAATTGTTAATGGTCTTAAAGGTATCTACATATACTCCAGCACGGGTGAGTTGGCGCGATTTGAAGGCATAGCTTGTTCCTGGGCAGATTTTCCGACTGACGGCATTGGTTTCTATCGGCAATTGATGGCGGTACACTGTGGTAATGCGGCAATCATTGCTCGATTCGATGCGTACTTGATAAGCCCCTTCTCCAGTTTTGACCACCATTTTGGGTTTGGTTTCTCCCACGAGAGCAATGCCCTCTTTGTACCATTGGTAAGTATATCCAGAAATGGTAGGCACACTCAGGGAAAGATCGGGAGAACAAGGATGGTTTTTGGGTGAAATGACATATTCAAAATTGATGCGCTCGTCCAAAATCAGGTTGTCAAAGTAGTAATAGGTCTCGGTATTCCAACTGATTTGCTCACAGTCTGGCCCAATGGCGATGGCGGTAATGTCTTCTTGGGGAGTGATGTTCAATTCATAAATTTTCCATTCTTTCACTCCTCTCACAGATACTTTGCCCAACTCGACCCAACCTGGGCCATTTAGAGGGCAACCGTAACGAGAATTGCCTTTGCCAAAGGGGAGATACTTACAATCTGGGGTACCATAAAAAACCACATCCATCGGAGGAGAGTTTTCAGCATTGGTAAAGCCTACCCAAAATTTGAAGCGATAAGCAGTTTTGGCTTTCAATGGACCCAATAGGCAGGCACCGGTATACTCCTTGAAGTTGGGATTGGGTTCTTGATTACCGAAAGTCCCATTTCGAAAACCAACTACCCCTTCCCCATCAGGGAAAGGCAAGGGTACCGGCAAGTTGGCTCGCCCCATCCAGCCACAGGTATGGAGAAAATCGGTGGTCGCCTCCGAAGCCTGAATCCAGCCGACTGCACAATTGAGTTGTGAGCGATCTTGCGGGCAGCAAGTGTATTTTTCAAAAGAAGGATTAGGAATAAGTGAAACAGGTTCAATGACTTTGCATTTACAGTCAATCGTATCGTTGAGGTCGATAAACCCGTCGCCATCATCATCGATGGCATTATTGCAGATTTCGATGCGCGCATTTTGCGCTGGAAGCACTGCCAATGACAGCAAAATAATACCCAGGGCAAAGTAAAGCTGTTTCATAAGCGGGTGATCAGAGTGTACAATCGATGTTAGATAGGGTTAGGTTGAGATCCAATCTCAGCCTCATAATTAGGCAGTTAAGATAAGCGGAATAATTGAATTAGAGCGCTGTATTGGGATTAGATTTTAAATTTTCAACTAGAGTGCTTTTCCGATTCCGTTCACTCAGTACCACTTGTACTGCCAACATTCCTAAAATCACCAGCCCCCCCAGAATCGTCCAGTTTCCGGGTTTTTCACCATAGCCTACAAATACCCAGACTGGATTTAAAATGGGTTCCATCATAGCTAACAGGACGCTTTCAATAGCCAGGGTGCGTTTGAGTCCATAGTTGAACAGCATGTATCCCAGTCCGATTTGAATGACACCTAGTATAAAAAACAGGCCCCAATGCTCCAGCGTTGGCGGTGCAGACCGGAGAAACCAGGGCAAACAGATCAGGGCAATGAAGATGTTTCCCCAAAAAAGGCCAGCATCGTAGTTTTCAGGCTTGTTGAAGCGCTGGGTGAGCATCATGGCCGCAAGCAACAATCCCGATAGTAGTGCAATTAGATTACCAGAGGTACTGCCACCACCCATGTCTTCGGCAAAAAAGAGCAGCATGCCTACAAAACAGACCACAACTGTGATGATATTGAGTCTGGTAAGCTTAAACTTGAAAAGAACAGGTTCCAACAAAAAAACGTAGATGGGTGCGGTGTACTGTAGCAAAACCGCATTGGCTGCGGTCGTGATTTTGGTGGCGACCACAAAGCAAATGGCGAGGCCGGCATATTCCAATCCTACGGTTGCAACCACAGGAGTTAGCGTCAGTGCCTTACGCCGGAATACCGCCAGAAAAGTAAGTGCGGCAAATATCGAACGGTAAAACAGGATGGTAAATGGATCGAAAGGCAACAACTTGATGCACAATCCACCGGTGCTCCAGATGGTCGCGCCAAGTACAACGGCTAAAACGCCGAGGCGGTGTGGGTTCATTCGTTTTGGGTTTTAGGTGTTGGTTTTGGGGCTGCCCACAAATCTACAATGGTTGTGTAGAATTGCGGGCAACCCAAACCCCAAAAACTTTATTTCTTGTACAACTCCATTCCTACCTTCTCATACTTGTCTCCTTCCTTCCACTGAGGGCGTTGAGGATTGTTGGCGATGAGGCGAGCAAGGTTGGCGTAAGCTTTGCAGTATTTGAGAAAATAAGGCATATCCACTGACGATGCCTCGTCGGCGACCTGGTGGTAGTACTTGGCGATCACGTCATCAAACTTGGTAAGACCGGGGCTGAAGTCCATGGCAGGAACTCCTTTTACCGCAAAAGAAACGTTGTCTGAGCGGTCAAAAAGGTTTTGTTCTGGCGCAGGCTCGGGGAAAACCTTGAGGTTGACGCTGCTGGCCGCTTGCTCTACGAGGGCATCGGTTCCGGTACGGTTCCAGCCGATGATGGAAATGTGCTCGGTACTATTGTATCCCGCGCCATCGGTATCAAGATTGAAAATGCATTGTTTAAGCGGAATTAATGGATTATCGGCATAATATTGGCTGCCCAATAAGCCGATTTCTTCACCAGTGACGGCAAGGATGATGATGGAGCGCTTGGGTCGTTGCAAAGACAGTGCTTTGGCCGCGGTAAGCAGGGCTACAGTACCCATGGCATTGTCGCGTGCGCCATTGAAGATGCTGTCTTCTTTGGAATAAGCGTTGCCCCCTTCTTTACCCATCCCCACGTGATCGAAGTGGGCACTCAAAATGACGTATTCATTTTTCAGTTCAGGGTCAGTACCTTCCAGGATGCCTACCACGTTTTGGCTGGGTATCATGCGGCGAGAGAAACCAGAGCTGGAGAAATTGGCTTTGAGTTTTTTGCCTGCTTGCAAGTCTTTGATGTCGCTGATGCCACTTTTCTCTTTCATCCAGCCGTAAATCATTTTGGTGGAGGGCTTGGGGCCATCCTTGGGTGCAAGACGCAAGCTTTCGTTGCCAAAATAACTGGTAAAGAAATTCCAGGGGAAGGAAAGTCGGTACAACTCGATTAAACCCACCGCACCGTGCTCGAAGGCCCAATCTCTTTTTTTGGCCATAGCGCCAAAAATAGCCTGCGGCGAAGTTTCATCCGGTGGACCAGGCAGTACCAATACCAATTTACCTTTGACATCTTTGCCTTTGTAATCATCACGACCAGTCTTTTCGTCAATCCAGCCATGCTCCGCAAAAACCACATCAATTTTACTCAAATTAGCAGCTTCACCCGTCATAAAGATGAAGTCTTCTTTCAACTTGTATTCCGTTTTGCCAATGGTCAAGCTCGCTGTTACGGGAGGTGTGCTCGCTTGGAATCCTACCGGTTGAAAGTAGGAATTCAAACCTGGAGCCATACTGTAGCCGTAGGTACGCAGGTTTTCAGCAATGTAGCGTGCAGCAAGGAGGTTGCCAATAGATCCGGTGCGGCGACCGCCCATTTCATCAGAGGATAAAAACCGCAGGGGAATTTCTACTTCCGCTTGGGTGATCGCAAATTCAGGCAATTCTTTTTGGCCAAAAGCAACCAGGCTTAAACCAAAAAATAGCGTAAAGACAAGGATTTTTTTCATGATTCTGGTTTTATTTAAGGTTTTGAGTAGCAAATATTTCATAGCTGTGAAAAGTTGTATGCAACTCAAAATCCATGACTTATAACAATATACGTTCCAGGTCTGCCGGAGAATAGTTAATGGATTTCAAGGTTTTGTCATCACCTTTTCGATACACTAAAAAGTACGGCGTTACTTCGCGGATGTAACTTTCTACACCACGTTTGTTGCGGTAATACTCGGAGGTGGCTTCGGCTTCGGCCAGGGTTTTGCATACTTTGCTCATGTTGGAGCGCTGTACTTCATCAAAAAGTTCGCAAAATTTTTCGCCCATACCAAACTCCAATACCGCCCCACTGAGTACGTATTGGATGTCGCAAAGGGCATCGGCAATTTCAACCAAATCGCCTTTGGCAATGGCCGTTTTCAACTCGGCTACCTCTTCTTCAAGCAAGGCTACCCGCAAGCGGCAACGCGCTTCAGCAGGAATGGTGGGTTGGGGTTCAATGGGGTGTTGAAACGTGCGGTGAAATTCGGCCACTTGGTTGAGGGCATCGAGTTGTTCCATAGAAAGTGGTTTTAATGGCACAAAATACATGAATTCGCAAGAATTAATGGGGGCAAATATTAGCTTTGCACCGCACTTAGAGCACTTCAATACTAGAATTTGATCTGACTCTTCCTGCAACAAGTTTGCTCAACCATTTAAATCGCTGGCTCAAGTGAACGGTACCAATAGATACTTTGACCTGATTGACCAAACCTTCTATTTCCCACAAGAAGGTTTCGACATCGACGCCAATGGCTACCTGGTTTTCAACGGGGTTCCATTGATGCATTTGATTGAAAAATACGGGACTCCACTCAAGCTGACCTACCTGCCAAAGATTGGAGCGCAAATCAAAAAAGCGCGCAATTTATTCACCCGCGCCATGAAGTCGCTGAATTACAATGGCAAATACCAATACTGCTATTGTACCAAGAGCAATCACTTTAGCTATATCCTGGAGGAAGCCATCAAAAACGATGTACAGTTGGAAACTTCTTCGGCCTTTGACATCGATTTGATTCGCAAATTGTACAAAAAAGGACTGGTCGAAAAGGACATCACCATTGTCTGCAATGGTTTCAAACCCGATCATTACAAACAGCGGATTGTAGACCTAATCCACGATGGGTTTGAAAACGTGATCCCGGTATGTGACAACATCCAGGAGATTGAGTTTTACGATCAGCACATCCAGGGGGAATGCAAAATTGGCATCCGGGTGGCCACCGAAGAAGAGCCTAATTTTGAGTTTTATACCTCACGTCTGGGTATCCGCAATTCGGATGTGTTGCCTTTTTTCAATGAAAAAATCAAAAACAACCCCAAGTTCAAACTGAAATTGCTGCACTTTTTTGTCGATACTGGCATCAAAGACAGCTTGTATTATTGGGGTGAATTGCGCAAGGCGGTGCGTTTGTACGCCAATTTGCGTCGGGATTCCGAAGATTTGCAAATCCTGAACATCGGTGGAGGCATGCCCATTCGCAACTCGCTGGGTTTTGAATTTGATTACAAATACATGATCAAAGAGATTGTCAAAACCATTCTTCAGGCGTGCCAAAAAGAGCAAATCCCCGAACCGGATTTGTTTACTGAGTTTGGCAAATATACCGTAGGAGAAAGTGGCGCAGCAATATTTTCGGTTTTGGCACAAAAGCAACAGAATGACGCGGAGCGTTGGTACATGATCGACAATTCGTTGATGACTACCCTACCCGATGTGTGGGGTATTGGTGAACGTTTCATCCTCTTGCCCATCAACAAATGGTACAACGAATACCAACGGGTGAATATCGGAGGCTTGAGTTGCGACAATTCGGATTACTACAACGCGGAAGTGAATCAAGCCCAAGTGTTTTTACCCACTTTCGAAAACGATGAACCCGAGCGTTTGTTTATTGGTTTTTTCCATACAGGGGCTTATCAGGATCAAATCAGTGGATACGGCGGCATCAAGCATTGCCTGATTCCTTCTCCCAAACATGTATTGATTTACAAGGATCCTCAAGGTAATATCGTGGATCGTTTGTATCAACCAGAGCAAACATCAGATGAAATGTTGAAGATTTTGGGATATTCTTGATTCCTTTTAAGGTTTTTTTGCTAAATGCCTCAAATTTACCTACTTGTAGGGATAGAGAATACCTTTGAACCGCCGTTACTTTGAATCGAATTCGGTGGCAAACCCAATTCTTTTGCATTTAATCCTGTATAGACGAACTTTATTGAAAAAGCAAATGGCGCTCAAAATTCGAGCGCCATTTCTTTTTACCCAAGTTAAAAAACACAGGTTACAGCCATTTGATCAAGCTCAGATCCTGACGGTGTGGCAAACTTTCGTGCTTTGGGTACAAACGGAAACCATATTCGTATACACCCGACATTTGTGGGTTTATTTCTGATTCAAACGTAGCAATATCTCCGGTACCGAGTGTCAAAGACAAAGGATGGGTATTGCGCAGTTCCAATTCTGTATCACTCTTGCGTTTGAAAAACAATACTTCGATCCCCAAATGCTCTGGTTTGACGCCATTGCAATACACTTTGACCCCCACTTTGAAGCTTTCCCCAATGGTCAACGAATAATTATCGGTATCAAAAATATCGCGATCCACCAGGTGAATACCCGACCAACGCTGTTGCATTTGTTTTTTCCAATCCGCCATAACCTTGGCGTCTTTGAAATGGTCTTGCTTGAGTTGTCCGCCACGCTTGGCCAACTTGTTGTAGTAGCGGGCAAAATAATCGTCCATCATGCGCTTCATGGTAAAACGAGGCCCTACTTTGGAGATAACGTTGCGAATGTACTGCACCCAATCTTCGGAAATACCTTCTGCGTTGAGGTTGTAGTAGGTTGGAATGATTTCTTCCTCAAACGTATTGTAGAGCGTTTCTGCATCCAATTCATCCTGCAGTACGGGATCGTCATAAGTGTTTTCGAGGGGAAGTGCCCAACCAGAGTCTGAGCGATAACCTTCTGCCCACCATCCGTCCAATACACTGAAGTTCATTACCCCATTCATGGCTGCTTTCATGCCTGAAGTACCTGAAGCTTCCAAAGGACGCGTTGGGGTATTGAGCCAGATATCTACCCCCTGTACCAGTAATCGCGCCATTTCCATGTTGTAGCCTTCCAGGAAAATCACTTTTCCTGCAAATTCCGGACGTTTGGACAGGTTGACGATGTCTTTGATGAGTTTTTGTCCTGGTTGGTCAGCAGGGTGAGCTTTACCAGCAAAAATAAACATTACTGGACGCTGTTTGTCTCCAACCAATTGAGCCAAACGCTCCGGGTTTTGGAACAACAGGTTAGCCCGCTTGTAAGTAGCAAAGCGACGAGCGAAACCGATAACCAACGCGTTTTCAGGAATATTGTTGAGTACTTCAAAGATGCGTCCTGGTTTTTCACCACGTCGCGTCAATTCGGTCTTCATTTTATCCTTTACGTAGTGCAACAAGCGGTTTTTCAGCATCTTGCGGATCTCCATAATCCGATTCGCCGGGATTTTCTGAACGCCTTCCCAATTCTTGAGGTCGGCTTGGTTCTTGATGAATTTATCCCCCGCGTATTCCTGAAACAGCTGGTGCCAA
Source organism: Haliscomenobacter sp. (assembly GCF_040403615.1). Classification (NCBI taxonomy): domain Bacteria; kingdom Pseudomonadati; phylum Bacteroidota; class Saprospiria; order Saprospirales; family Haliscomenobacteraceae; genus Haliscomenobacter; species Haliscomenobacter sp. The sequence continues at coordinate 54,193 of NZ_JBBAKG010000028.1, forward strand.
TCGTTGGCAATCCAGGTAGGGTAATGCACGCCGTTGGTTACAAAACCTACGTGCAATTCCTGCTGGTTGTAGCCCGGGAACATCGTTTTGAACATCTGCTGAGAAACCAGGCCGTGCAATTCACTTACTCCGTTTACTTCCTGGCACAGGTGAATGGCCAGGTGACTCATCGAGAAAGGTTCTTCGTTGTTGGCAGCATCGATGCGGCCCAGTCCCATAAAATCAAACCAGGTAATGCCCAACTGCGAGCAATACTCCGTCATGTATTTGCGCAACAATTCATCGGTAAAGTAGTCGTGGCCAGCAGGTACCGGGGTGTGTGTCGTAAACAAGGAAGAGGAACGAACCACTTCCATCGCTTGAGGGTAAGTCAGGTGCTGATTGCGAATCAATCCGCGCATTCTTTCCAGGCCCATAAATGCAGCATGTCCTTCGTTGCAATGGTAAATATCAGCCTCAAAACCAAGTGCTTCCAAGGCGCGAATTCCTCCAATACCCAAAAACATTTCCTGCTTGAGGCGGTGTTCTTTGTCTCCACCATACAAGTGGTGCGTAATAGAGCGATCCTCCCAGGAGTTCTCATTCAGATCCGTATCGAGCAAGTAAAGTGGGATACGGCCAACCGGCAATGCCCAAACCTTGGCAAATACCTGACGGCCAGGCATATCAATGGTTATTTTGAGCCACTCGCCGTTGTTGTCACGCACTGGGTGCATCGGCATCTTGGTGTATTCCTGTGGCGTATAGTTGTTGACCTGATCGCCATACAAGGAGATGCTTTGCTCAAAATAGCCATAGCGGTACAAGAGGCCAACTCCAGCCATATTGACGTTTTCGTCACTGGCTTCTTTCAGAAAATCACCAGCAAGTACACCCAAACCACCAGAATAGAGCCGAGCAGAAATATGCAAACCAAACTCCATGCTGAAATAAGCAATTTTGGGGCTGTTGATTGCAGGTTTTTCTCCAAGGTATTTTTTGAAAGACGCATGAGCTTTGGACATTAGGCTCATGAATGATTTATCTTTCAACAACTCTTGTGCTCTTTCAACACCGAGTTGATCCAGTATTGCGATTGGATTGTAGTTGAGCGCTTCCCAGTTTTCCGGACTGATTTGTTTAAACAGCTCGGTAGCATCTTGACTCCAAGACCAACAAAGGTTGTTGGCCATTTCTTGTAGGGGTTCAAGCTCTTCTGGCAAGCGAGATTCAATAAAAATGCGCTTTAGTTTGACACTGCTGTCATTTAAATGCTCAACCATTATAATTCAATTTTGTGAACAATAACACGGTGGAAAGGTACGGCTAAAATCCTAAATTTTGATGCCGAGAAGAGGATTGAAAATAGAACAAACGTTTGCAGTGGATAAATAGACAAGGAGAACGATGACGTTTTTCACCTGACTTTTGCCCTAAACAAGAAGACGCCCAAGCCAAAATTTAAACTTAAATTACTCAATTTAAAGTCGTTGTCAACGTAAGCAAATTTTTGGATGATCAATTGATCGCTGTTGGTATTGCGCAGGTTTTGTAATGTATAGGTGTATTGTGCATCCATCAAAAAGAACAAGCGGTGCAAGTGTAATTTTAATCCAGCTCCACCGATTACCGAAAACGTATTGGATTTTCGGTAATCGCCAATATACTCCGAGGGAGAAACAATGGCAGCAGTGGGGTCAGATTGGTAAGTGAGCTTCAGTGTGCTCAATTTGGCCGTATTGCTCAGTAGATAGTCAAAACTACCTCCCAATTTGAGGTAAGGAATCAAATGGCGATTCACAATCTCGTCACGCGGAACCAGATTGAGTGACAAATAAACCGGCGCCCGCAGCCAGAGATGCTTTTCTGCCACAAAAAGCGAGGCGTTGTCAATTTCTCCATTTTGGCTTTCTACATTTTCCAACTGCATTAAATATCGAAACGAATAGCGTGAAACGGTTACGCCGAAATGCAAATCAAAATTAGAATGCCGGTATAAAGCCATTCCAATATCAACGCCACCCTGGAAACCCCAGCTGATGTCGTAATCTCCATCAGCGCTCTTAAAAATTTGCTCGCGGCTGGTAATGCTTGCGCCCGGCAAGGTAGTTGAACTTAAAAATTGAGCTGAAGTGAAAAGGATTGGCCCAAAACTGCCCGATATCTCCGCACATGGAAAACTGATTACCTGCTGACGCAAATAGCGCATTTCCGGTATTTCGGCATTTATTTTGTAAAACGGATCGACTTGTAGCAATTTCAATAAGGTGTGCTGAGCCAAGCTGGTACTGTCCATAAAGATATAAGCTTCCGTAGAGAGATTGAGCGCTGTACGCCGAAAACTCCGACTTTGATCTCGATCATAAGGGCAATCCCCCAGAACAGCAATGACTTGACTGAGTTTGCCTTTTTCATATAACTGACTGGCTTGACTGAGGTTATCCTGACAACTGTCTCTTTGAGCCGCCACAAATGTGCGGCTGAAGAGCAGGAGCACTACAACCATTCCTCCCAGATATGAGCTGGGGCATGAGTACCCGTTTAGGGCTGGGCTATAGGTTTTCAATTGCCACCACATACCTTCTGTTGTTTTATATCAGTGCCAAAAAAACGACGCCAATCGGTGCTTTCCATTTCATCATAACGGGGCGAAAGGTAGCGGGCACGCAACTGATTGCAAAGGTGTTCGGCATAAACCCTGGGATCGAGGTTCCAAAAAGCGACTTCCCCATTTTTGGTTCCCACCAGTAAAAAACGCTCATCTGGTGAGAAGCAGATTGAAGTAGCCCAACCCTCGTGGTCTTCCAGCAGCAAAGGCTGGTAAGTAGGATCGCTTTCATAAATTTTCAAGTCCCACAACGTTGCCCGACCGTCCAAACTGGCCGCAGCCAGGTATCGTCCATTGGGGCTAAATGCGAGATGGACAATCGGCGACTGGTTTTGCTTGAATAGAGGTACCAGGTTGTTGATATCGAGGGTTGCCACATCCATTCTACCCAACAAAATCTGGCCATTTTGGAAACCAAAAGCCATCAGTCCTGCCCCGCTACTTTGTTGTGCAGCTAGCCCTGTCAAAACGCCATAATTGCTTTGAAGCGTAATATTGCGGGTATGTCTTTCCTGGCGTACCATGCGGCCATTGATCAAACCTTCGATGTTGAATTCGGTATCTCCATCGCGGTAGATGAATTGCGCGCTCAAAGGAATCATCCCCCGATCGGTTTCCAAAAATGTGCTCGCTCCTGAGTACAATTTAGGAATATCGCGCATTGGAGCATTGCTCCCGCTCTTATAATAAGCATGTCTGAATCCCATTCCGGCCACAGCCCCGGTATTGTTGAGAAAGTGGCTGGCGGTTATCTCTTCGTGGGATTTCCCTTTTGGCCAGGGAATCCGTTGGGTTGTTTTGTTGCCAAAATTGTACACTTGCATGTAATTCAGTTCTCCTCCCACCAACAACTGATCTTCGTTGGCACTTAGTGAAAGTGAATTGTGTACGGCATCCCCATCAAAAGGCAATAAAGTTCGACGGTGGGCGGGTACGCCTAAAGCGTTCCATTCATCAATGTCCCATTGAATCACTTTGCCATCACTCCCAGTTGTAAAAAATCGTTTGCCATTGCTTTGAAAAACAATGTCGCGGATCGAACCTTCCTGGGCTTTTGATCTGAACTGGGTGGATGGATCTACGTCTTTGACGGCGTAGTACAATGCATTGTAGATATAAGGGTGGCGTGTCAATCCCAACTCAGGGGAGGAACTGACAATATTGTAAGCCTGCCGTGCCACCAGAGCTTGCAAACGCGGATCGTCAAGTTCCTGACTCTTGAGGGCCGCATTGAGGGCAATGACAGCATTGCTGAAAACTACAGCGCGTTTACGGGCTTTCTCGGCATCTTTTTCTGATTGTTCGGCCTCTTTGCGCAAGCGTTCTGCTTTTTCCGCCGATTGTGTGGCTTTGGCTTCAGCCTGCCGGGCAAGTTCGCTAGAGCGAATGGCATTGGCTGCTTCTTGCTTAGCGCGATTTCTCTCACTTTGTGCTTGCCGGGCATTTTCATTGGCACGAGCGGCTTCAGCTTTGGCTTGGGCCGCATATTCTTTTGCGACCTTGGCCAATGAATCTGCTCTTTGTTTTTCAGCAATGGCAAAATCCAGACTTTGCTGAATCGTATTTGCAGATTCTTTTTCAGTATCCAGTGCTTGATTTAAGCTATCACGGCTTTCATTGAGTTGCAGATTTATTTGTGCCAATTTCTTGGAATTCTTTTCGGCTACACGACTTTGAAACCAAGCTAATAATGCCATTGCAGTGATGGCCATAAAAATTAAAACAAACAAATAGCCTCTCCGCCTTTTGTTGCGCTGGATTGCTTCCCGAGATTCCCTTACAAAATCAGCCTCTTCAGGATTTAATTCTAATAATTCGATAGAGGAGGTAATGTAATTGAGGTAATGTTCATCCAGAAACTCCTTGCGTTGCATGCGGTCTCGAATGGTTGAGCGCATGGTACGCAATACCCGGTTTTCGGCTTCTACTTTTTGATAAGCACGTTGTGCCAAAAGGTTGTTGCTCAATTCATATTTGCCGCCTGAGGTTTTACGCAACAAATTGGTACTGGTCATTTGAGCCAGAACCCGTTCTATCTTATTGCGGGGAATTCCCTTTTTGGCATACAGCTCATTTGCAATGTTGTCTTCGCTGAGTTGAACCCGATTCCCGCTTTGTACAAACATAGACAAAACCTTGTTGCCCATGCCCCGGTATTCTTCCCCGAGGATGGCTTCGATTTCGCGAACCTGCTGATCGAGCAGGTCTTCTACCATGTTGTTTCCCATGCCCAATTTACTCAGGCTGTCGAGCGTAATTCTTTTCAAGTGCTCAGCAATTTATGCATGTACAATTGCAGAAAAGTCAAATTGATTTTACCGTCCCCTTCCATCACATTGTCTAAAATGCGCTCCATCACTTTATCATCCTCCAATTCGACCGCAGCATAATGCAAATTTCGGCGAATCACATCGGTGGTTGTAGACTTGTCTAAATATTTAACGCGCATTTGTTCTTCTAAAATACCCGGGATATAGGTCTCAAGGTCTTGCAAATTGGCAAAAAACTCATCCCGAATCACCAACACGAGATCACAATTGTGGTTGCCATCTAACAAATGAGCCAGATGTCGATAAAAAAGCTCCAATTGGGTGGTTTCTGGAATCCAGATAAACAACTCTTCCAATTGATCAAAGATGAGTACTTTTCGTTCATCCGGGGCGATGGAAGGGGCATCAACACCAAAAAAGAGGGTTAAGAGCAGCGGTGTATCTTCTTTTTTGGGTGGTTTTAAAAATATTTCGGTGAAAATAGTTTGCTCGAACAATTCCCGACTCAGGGCAATATAGGCAGTGCGAAACAACTGTTTCACCCTGGGGATCAATCCTGCCCGGATTAGGGATGTTTTGCCTACGCCAATCGGCCCAAAAACCAGGGTTGTACGCACTTCGGTATCGTTGACAACCTTATCAAACAGTTCACGGATTTCTTTTTCCCGGCCAAAAAACAATTCTGCCATCTCTGGTTCATAGGCCGAAAAATTGAGGAAAGGATTGGCGGGCAGTTGTTGCGCAGGCACCTGCAAAGGCATGGGCAAGCCCGCAGTTTTGGTTTGGGACAGCTTCAGTGCCAGACTGTCGTGTACCAACTCGTACTGGTCGTTGTCAAGCGGTCGCAAGATGCGGTGATTGACAAAAAATTGGAGGTAGTTAAAATGCTTTAAACGGCCCAATTCTGGCATGGCGCGCTCAATGTATTGGCGTTTGATGGGTATTTTGGTGCCTTTATCGGATACAAAGAGTTTGAGCCATTTCAAACCCAACTCCCTGGAATCAATTTCCTGGGCAAACACATCGAGTTGCTCGTCGAGAAAGTCGCGCAAAACATCTTCAATGCGGCCAATTTCATTGACCAAATCTTGATCAAACACCACTTCGGGGCCACCGCGCAATGAGGCGACACGGTACAATTTGTCTAGAAACACCTGAAGGTAGGTCAGTTGTACCCGTCCCATGCCTTCGGTTACTTTATCGATGATGGTCTCGGCAACCATATCGTCGCTCAGTACCACTTTGACTTTGTCGTTTTGAAGGGTATTGATGATGACCTTTTTGGCATTGCCTCGACTCATGGGCTCTACCCGCAGACGTTTGTCAAAAATTTGGGGTACTGCTTTCTCAAAAGCCGATAAATGCCCGAGGTATTCTTCGCGGATAACAATAATTAACTTGCAAGGAAGTTCGGCTTGCAGCAATTTTTTAACGGTTTTGATAAATACAGCCTCTTCCTGCGGAGAACCCAAAATGAACAATTCTTCAAATTGATCAAAAATGAGGTAAATCGGGCGCAAGTAATCCAAATACAAGGAATGGATCATTTGATCCGGGGTGAAATCGGTTTCAAAAGCACCTTCCAGATCGTGTTTTTTCAATTCATCGCAAAAAGAATCATTGAGGTTATTTTTGCGGCGAATGGTGATGTCAAACAAATCGCTGGATTCAAATTTTCCGGCCAGACCACACTGTACCAAACTGGTTTTGCCCGTACCTGACACGCCATAAACCAGCATTAAGTTGGTTTGAAAGCTCATTTGATACAGCAATTCTACTTCCCCTTCACGTCCGAAGAAGATTTCGGTATCTGCTTTACCGTAGGCATCCAAAAACTTGAAAGGTGTACGGGTCATGGCAAAAATTTATGAAAAAAGCCATCAAAAAGCTCTGTCACTACCGGGTAATTGTCTCCAGTTATATTCAAAGTATCCTTGAGATTGTCGATTAAGGTGAAATTCAATTGACGCCCCTCCCTACTCGTAAAAAAGAACAATTTAGAATTTTGCTGGCCTGAAAGTGCATTTTCATCCAAAAGAAAAGGCGATAAATTGAGGGAAGGCTTCACCGTTTCCTCGTCTCGCATCAAGATCACTGAATTGTTGTCGGTGTATTCTATAGATTCCAACACATCATCCAGTACACCGATGGCAGCAGTGAGCTGATTGAGTACCACCAGGTTGTGTTTGTACCGTGGGGTAGCATGCCTTACCTTGACCAGTTCAATCATTTTGATTGTAGCCAGGGTATATTTTGCAGCAAAACCAATGTGTTTGAAAATCAGGCACAAATTGTCTTCACCTTGCACACAAAAACTTTCGATTTCATCTGCAGCCACCGAACCACTGAGTTCACGCTTCATTTCTTCCAAAAAAAGCACGGCATTTTGGAGCTCTGGTTCTTCAAGGTATTGTTTGCGCAGGGCAACAAATTCCTCCACAAATAATGGGGTGCTGTTTTCCACCAAAGTGTCTCCCAATGCCTGAATGAGGGTTACGAAGTTATAGGTTTGGCTATCTGCAGTTGAAAGTGCAAAAAACGCATTCAAAGTATCTTGGGTCTGGGGTAAAATTTTAAACCCAGGCTGACTGAATTTTTCATCCCAAACTTGTGCCATTAAAACATAGGCCAAAAATTGGGAGGAAACTTGGTACAGGTTAACGATTTTTTGGAGGCGATCGGTACTTATTTCTTCAACAATCAACAATTTGCGCAAATGCATGCCAATTGGCGTAGGAAAAGAATCGATTACCGCAACCCGCAAATCGCGCATTTTGGGTTCGCGGTTCTTGGATTTGGCCTCGTCCAAAAGAAATTGGATGTTTCGGCTATACGGCGCAATGGCATTGGCAATGGCCATCACCAGTTTTTGATTAATGACAACCCCGCTGTATTTCAAGCCCGCACCTCGAATGATAAATGATCCAATGTTTTGGCGGGATATTTTCCAACTCAGCACCGCTTCTTTGCCTTCGGTAATGTACAATCCCCAAGGCAGCACTTCGGTTTCTTCTTTGCGTACCCGCACACCACGGTTGATTCCGGCCGCCTGCCCGGTGGTCATCAGGTGATTGGCAGCAGCCAATTTATAAGCTTCCTCCAGGGTATGCTCTTCGGCCAAAGCCCGATAAAATACATCCGAAAAAGTTTTGGCAGCATTGTCTGCAATGGGTACCGCAGTGGCGATGACGGCTGGAATGCCTAGCTCTTGTAACAACCCAACCTGAGCCCGGGTAGAGCAACCGTTAAGAAATACCAATTTCAACTCCTTTTGCAGGGCCAACAATTGAGCAACTCCATCTGAATTGGCAGCTTGATCCTGCAAAAAAACATCCCGGCTACCCGCATGACCGCCATAATGAAAAATGGCAACCCGGTCTTTCAAATCAGTAATGTAGCGGCTTAAATCGGTAGTTGTAGCGGTAGGTTCGATAACCAATTGAAGAAATTGTTGGTTGGCCAATGGAAGCAAATGCCCGTTAATGACCTTACGCTCCTCGTCCAACAAGGGTAAGTGATCATCTTTATCATTGGCAAAAGCCAAAAAAATTACGGGTTGCTTCATTATTTAGGCGTACGTCTGGGCAATTCATTTTTTGCCTGAAACTGAATTTTAAGAAGTGAAATTAATTTTTTTTCGGATTAACTCCTACTTAAAAATTGGTTTTTTACGAAACATGTCCATTAAATTCCACTGTTTGTCTCTATTAACGCATTTTTCATCAGATATAGGTTGCGCGGTGATGGGAAAAAATGGTAATTTTACTACACAAAAATTCCTTGCCTGCTCTGATTGCAGCTTTCGCCCGTTTTACCTAATCTGTCTTTGCCGTTGCTCATTACCCATCTTTAACAGCATGCTTGTTAATCCTTAAACTCTTATACGATGAAAAAACTGTTTTTCCTGTTCGCCTTTTTAGGAGCTATTTTCTTTAGTAACGCGATTCATGCCCAAGAGTACAAATCTGCAATTGGGCTACGTTTGGGCTATCCTGTTTCTATTTCCTACAAAACTTTCATTTCTGAATCCAATGCGGTTGAGTTATTTGCCGGTTACCGATCATATGGAGGTTTTTCTGGCTTTGGCTTCAACTCCATCCACCTTGGCGCCGCTTATCAAATCCATAAACCTATCAACGGCGTTGATGGGTTACAATGGTATTATGGTTTCGGTGCCAGTGCAATCATCAACAATTACGGCAATGCTTATTATGACAACTATGGAAAAATTGGCGTTGGTATTTCTGGGTACTTGGGTTTAGATTATAAATTCCCAAATACACCAATCAGCCTAACTGCTGACTGGGTTCCAACTTACGTTGTTGGGGATTTTTACTACAACAGTTTCCAAACTTATGGTGCGCTTGCCGTTCGGTATGTACTCAACTAAACGAATTTAAAATAAGTCTATTTTGAATCGCTTCGGGTGGATGACAGTGCTGTCGTCCACCCGTTTTTTGTTAGAATTTCCATGCACTGATTTGTCGTCAATCGGTCATTCAAAATCTTATTGCAAACCTTTGGTCAAACACTGATTATTTTATAGAAAAAACCATTTCCTCTTGCTATTTTTACAGAGCTTGTTTGCTTTTAGAGAATCGGATCATTCACAAGTATCAACTCATACCCAAGAAGAAATTCATTCCTCATACTGAATTCATTTGCGGGTTTTAATTCTTTTTCAATCATGCAGAGAAGAGAAGCTGTAAAGATCGTAACGGCATTTTTCGGAGCCTCCTTGGCCTTGCCGGAATCTGTCTTTGCCCGCATCGCCGAGCCATTGGGCGATGGAATCAAGCCAACCCTTTTGGCTGGCAAACAACGGAAATTGTTGGCTGCCATTTCCGAGTGCATCATCCCAAAAACGGATACGCCAGGAGCAGTCGAAGCCGGGGTACCACGTTTGTTTGAGATTTTACTTCAAGATTGCTACAAAGCCGAAGATCAGAAACTGATCATGGATGGCATGGTAAATCTTGATGCCGATTGCAAAACCAAGCAAGGTGCAAGTTTTGCCAAATTGAGCAAAGCCAAGCAAATCGAAGTATTGACCGAAATGGAGAAAGCTGAGCGCGCCATTAAAGGCAAGCCTGGGTTCATTCGCATGACCAAAGATTTGGTTAAGTTCTGTTACGTCAATAGCGAGGTTGGTGCTTCCACTGCTTTTGAGTACCAAATTGCTCCAGGTCGCTGGAATGGCGAGGAGTTGTACAAAATGGGAGACAAAATTTATTTGTAAGTCAATCGTCAGCTCTTGTACGGTAGTAAATGCGTACAATTGATGACCAATGAAAAAAAGAACATCCATGCAAATCAACCATAACGGCGTAGTTGCAGAAAACTCCTTCGACGCCATTGTAGTAGGATCGGGCATCTCCGGCGGCTGGGCTGCCAAAGAATTGACCCAAAAAGGGCTTAAAGTGCTGGTACTCGAAAGAGGCCGCGATCTACGTCACGTAGTCGATTACCAGACCACGATGAGTATGCCTTGGGATTTGCCTCACATGGGGCGCTCTCCCGAAGAGAGCATAAAGCAACAAAGTGTGCAAGCCCGCACTGGCTATACCGTACAAAACGAGGGTACAGCTTACTTGTTTGTCAAGGATACCGAACATCCTTACATCGAAAAAAGACGTTTCGACTGGATGCGAGGCTACCACAAAGGGGGCCGTTCGATTACCTGGGGTAAGCAGACTTACCGCTGGAGCCAAATGGACTTTGAAGCCAATGCCAAAGATGGCATTGCCACCCCTTGGCCCATCAATTACGACGACATTGCGCCCTGGTACAGCTATGTAGAGCGCTTCGCAGGCATTAGTGGATCGGTAGAAAATCTGGCACATTTGCCCGATAGTGATTTCCAACCGGCCATGGACCTGACCGCTGCGGAAAAAATCCTCAAAAGTTCGGTTGAAAAGAAATGGAATGGCCGTAAGGTGATTCCCGGTCGCGTTGCCCACTTGACTGCACCTACGCAGGAGCAACTCGCCTTGGGCCGCGGCAAATGCCAATACCGCAACCTCTGTTCCAGAGGATGCCCTTATGGTGCCTACTTCAGCAGCAACGGCGCTACGTTGATTGCCGCCGAGCGCACGGGCAACATGACCTTCCGCCCACACTCCATTGTGGGATCTTTGATTTATGACGAAACCACTGGCAAAGCCAAAGGGGTAAACGTAGTTGATGAGTTGAGCAAACAACCAATGGAGTTTTTTGCCAAAATTATCTTCGTTAATGCCTCCTGTGTTGCTTCCACGGGCATTTTGATGAACACCAAAACCCAACGGTACGGTGATGCTGGCTTGGATGAGTCGGGTTCTTTGGGGCGTTACCTGATGGACCACCACTTGGGCGTGGGCGCTAGCGGTACTTTTGAAGGTGAATTGGATAAAACAACCTTTGGCCGCAGGCCCAATGGCTTCTACATTCCTCGGTACCGCAACCTCTATCAAGAAGGGAAGGGCTATATCCGTGGTTTTGGTTACCAGGGCGGCGGAACGCGTATGGGCTGGAACCGCGACATTCTAGGCTTTGGTGAAGACTTCAAAAAGCAATTGACTTCCCTTGGCCCATGGAGTGTAAGTATGGGCGGCTTTGGAGAATGGTTGCCTTACAAAGACAACATGATGTTCCTTAGCCCCGACAAGAAAGACCAATGGGGATTGCCACAAATCGTGGTGGATGCCGGCTACACCGACAACGAGCTCAACATGCGCAAAGACATGCAAACCGATGCTGCCGAAATGTTGGAAGCCATGGGTGCAAAGAACGTAACTTCCAGAGGCAGCGATCCTGCTCTTGGTTTGGGCATCCACGAAATGGGGACGGCCCGCATGGGTACTGACCGCAAAAACTCGGTACTCAACAAACACAACCAAGTTTGGGCTGCTCCTAACGTATTCGTAACGGACGGTGCTGCCATGACTTCAGCCAACTGTGTCAATCCATCTTTGACTTATATGGCGCTGACTGCCAGAGCTGCGGATTATGCGGTTTCGGAGTTGAAGAAGGGGAATTTGTAAGTTTTTATTTCGCAATATTGAGTGGAGCGGCAGCGGATGTGACCATCTGTTGCCGCTTTTTTTTGAAAAAACTTATCTTTTAGCCAAATCGCTCACCAAATGTCACAAAATCACCTCGCACAAATCAACATCGCCCGCCTTCTGGCGCCCATTGACGACCCGCTCATTGCTGATTTCGTCCGTCAACTTGATGACATCAACTCCCTGGCAGAAAGTAGCCCAGGTTTTGTCTGGCGCTTAAAAGAAGAAAGTGGCAATGCCACCAACATCGACGTTTTTGGAGACTCGCTGCTGATTGTCAACATGTCGGTATGGGAAAGCATTGACGACCTCAAGAATTTTGCTTACAAGTCCGCTCATGTGCAAGTCTTCCGCGACCGGACGCGTTGGTTTGAAAAAATGGAGGTAGCACATATGGCCTTGTGGTGGGTACCCGCTGGTACATTGCCTACCGCTGAAGAGGGGCGCGATCGCTTGCTGTATTTGAGGGAGCACGGGGAGTCGGAGTGGGCGTTTACGTTTAAACGATTGGTTGATCGGTGATCCGTATAAACCTGTAGGGACAACCCTATGTGGTTGCCCCTATGTGGTGGTACGGGCAACCACGTAGGGTTGCCCGTACCTGTTGTCTTGCGGAGTGGGAGGGCAACCACATAGGGTTGCCCCGACGGTTATTCCTCAATCTCGTGCAACATCAACGGCGAATCCTCCTTCGCCTCCAAATTGGAATGCCCCATCAGGAACAAATCCACCTGGCGGGCACATTCACGGCCTTCGGAGATGGCCCAAACCACCAGGGATTGGCCACGGCGCATGTCGCCGGCTGCAAAGATTTTCTTGTTGCTGGTTCGGTATTTTTGCTCATTGGCTTTTACGTTGCCGCGTTCATCCAGTTCTACGCCCAATTGTTCGAGCATGCCCTGGTGTTGAGGGTGTACAAAACCGATGGCCAGTAATGCCAAATCACAAGAAATAATTTGTTCCGTACCGGGTACTTCCATAAAAGAGTAGCGACCAGTGGTATGATCCATTCCCCATTCTACATTTACCAGTTCCAATTGTTTGACATTGCCTTGCTCGTCACCGATGAAGCGTTTGGTTTGAATGGCCCACTGGCGATTGCAACCTTCATCGTGTGAAGAAGAAGTGCGCAAAACCATTGGCCAGTTTGGCCAACTGAGCGGGTCGCGTTCGTTGGGCGGCTTGGACAGCAACTCGATTTGAGTGATGGATGCTGCACGGTGGCGGTTGGACGTACCAACACAGTCGGCACCAGTATCTCCACCTCCAATCACAATTACATGCTTGCCGGTAGCCCAGATGTCATCTGCCCCAGGAAGTTGATCACCTGCCTGGCGACGGTTGCTTTGCTCCAAAAAATCCATGGCAAAATAAACGCCCTTCAGCTCACGGCCGGGAATTGGCAAGTCGCGGGGGATGGTAGATCCGCCTGAAAGCACCACTGCATCAAAATCTTGTAACAATTGCTTGGCTTCGATGTCTACTCCCACGTTGGTATTGACCCTGAATTCGATGCCTTCTTGCTCCATCACGCCAACCCGGCGCTCAATGACCCATTTTTCCAGTTTAAAATCTGGAATCCCATAGCGGAGCAAACCACCAACGCGGTCTTTGCGCTCAAAAACTGTCACCTGGTGGCCAGCTTTGTTGAGCTGCGCGGCAGCACCCAAACCAGCAGGCCCAGAACCTACCACGGCAACTTTCTTGCCGGTACGTTGAAAAGGTGCTTGTGGTACGACGAAGCCTTTTTCAAAAGCGATTTCAACGATCGATTTCTCGATGAGCTCAATGGCTACCGGGGGTTGATTGATGCCCAGTACACAAGCCGATTCGCAGGGAGCCGGACAAATGCGCCCGGTGAACTCAGGGAAGTTGTTGGTACTGCTGAGAATGCGGTAAGCTTCTTCCCAATCTTCCTGGTACACCGCGTCGTTGAATTCAGGAATGATATTGCCCAATGGACAACCACTGTGACAAAATGGAACACCACAATCCATACAACGGGAAGCCTGGGTAACGGTTTTTTCATTAGAAAAAACATCGTAAATCTCGCGGTAATCGTTGATTCGTTCTTCTGGCTTGCGGGAAGAAGGAAGCTCGCGAGTATGTTTGAGAAATCCTTTTGGATCTGCCATTTTTACTTTTTTTCCACGAATAAATTCGTGGGTTAGAACTTTTTGTGCCTCCCACGACTGAAGTCGTGGGTTGGGTAGGTATTAGCCCCCCTAAAACCTTTAATAAGCTGCTGCAACTTTGACATCAACCTTCACCTTTTTTTCACGTTTGGCGAGTACAGCTTTGTAATCGCGCGGCATTACTTTGGTGAAAAACTGATTCTGGACGTCCCAGTTTTCCAGCATTTCGCGTGCCACTTTGCTGCTTGTGCAACTGAAGTGATTGCGCAACATACGGCGCAGCAATTCGAAGTCTTCGTCTTCCATTGGATCCAGATCGACCATTTCCAGGTTGACGCGTTTTTCAAACTCACCTAATGGATTGTGTACAAAAGCAACGCCACCGCTCATGCCTGCGGCAAAGTTTTTGCCCGTTTCTCCTAGCACTACGACAACACCTCCAGTCATGTATTCGCAGCCGTGATCGCCAACACCTTCCACTACAGCTTTCACGCCGGAGTTGCGCACAGCAAAGCGTTCACCAGCCATGCCTTTGATGTAGGCTTCACCTGCGGTAGCACCGTAGAAGGCTACGTTGCCAATGATGATGTTTTCTTGTGGTTCAAATTTGGCATCGCGATCCGGCACCACGATCAAGCGGCCACCAGAAAGCCCCTTGCCAAAATAGTCATTGGCTTCTCCTTCAAGGGTAAATTGGATACCCGGTGCTGCAAAAGCACCAAAGCTTTGACCAGCTGAGCCTCGGAAGCGGAAATCTATGGTGGAATCTGGTAAGCCCTTACCTTTGTAGCGCTTGGATATTTCGTTGGAAAGCATGGCCCCAACTGCACGATCTGTATTTCGGATCGGGAAAATCGAACTGACTTTCTGGCCATTTTCCAAGGCCAATTTTGCCTGATAGATCAGTTTGCGGTCTAAAACATTGGCGATGCCATGGTCTTGCTCAACCTTCTTGTAATGGCCTACGTGTTCCTCCGTTGGTTGCTTGAACAGAATTGCATTCAGATCCACCTGACGGTACTTCCAATGCTGAACATTGCTGCGCAGGCGCAGGAGTTCTACCTTACCCACCATTTCATTGATGGTACGGAAGCCCAATTCCGCCATGATTTCGCGCAAGTCTTCGGCAACGAAGCGGAAGAAGTTGATCACGTGTTCTGGCTTGCCATTAAATCGTTTGCGCAGTTCTGGATCTTGAGTAGCAATACCTACCGGACAAGTATTCACATGGCATTTGCGCATCATGATGCAACCTTCTACTACTAGGGCGGCGGTAGCAATGCCCCATTCCTCTGCGCCCAACAAGGTAGCGATGGCAACGTCTTTGCCCGTACGCAATTGGCCGTCGGTTTGTACCACTACCCTATCGCGCAGTTTGTTGCGCAACAATGTTTGGTGGGTTTCGGCCAAGCCCAACTCCCAGGGCAACCCCGCGTGGCGAATAGAAGTCAAAGGCGATGCCCCGGTACCTCCATCGTGTCCTGAAATAAGAATAGCATCGGCATGTGCTTTGGCTACCCCGGAGGCAATGATTCCAACTCCTGCTTTGGATACCAGCTTCACGTTGATGCGTGCGGCAGGGTTGGCATTTTTCAAGTCAAAGATCAGCTGGGCCAAATCTTCGATAGAGTAAATATCGTGGTGTGGCGGAGGGGAAATCAGACCTACTCCTGGTGTAGAGTGGCGTACCCGACCAATCCATTCATCCACTTTATGCCCAGGCAACTGTCCGCCTTCACCTGGCTTGGCACCTTGTGCCATTTTGATTTGCAGTTCTGATGCATTGCTCAAATAGTAACTCGTTACTCCAAAGCGGCCAGAAGCGACTTGCTTGGTTGCAGAACGTTCCCAGTCGCCATTCTCTTTGGGTTCAAAACGGATCTCGTCTTCGCCACCTTCTCCACTATTGCTTTTGCCCCCAATGCGGTTCATGGCGATGGCAAGTGTAGTGTGGGCTTCGTGAGAAATCGACCCAAAAGACATGGCACCTGTCGCAAAACGCTTCATGATGTTTTCTACGGGTTCAACCTCTTCGATTGGAATGGGATTTCCCTTGCGGAAAGTCAATAAGCCCCGCAGGGTAAGTGCCTGCTCGGTTTGCTCATTAATGATCTCTGCAAATTTCTTATACTCTTTGTAATCGTTTTTGCGGGATGCAACCTGGAGGTGGTGGATGCTTTTGGGATTAAACAAGTGCGCTTCTCCACGGCGTTTCCACTGGTATACCCCACCCACTTCGAGCTGTTCGCCAGGAACGGGGCTTTCCGGGAAGGCCAGTGCATGACGAACCAAAATTTCTTCAGCGATCCCATCATAGCTGATGCCCTGAACCCGTGAAACCGAACCGGTAAAACATTTCTCAACCACCTCGTTGGCAATTCCCAGGATTTCAAAAATCTGGGCACCCTGGTAAGACTGAAGAGTAGAAATGCCGTTTTTGGACATGACCTTAAGAATCGACTTGCCGATGACTTTGTTGAAAGTATCGATCATCTTTTCCAACTTAATGCTAGCATCCAAATACCCCAAGGCGCGTTGCTCTGCAATAGTTGCATATACCATATAAGGGTTGACGCAAGTAGCGCCATATCCAATCAAGGTACAAAAATGGTGCGTTTCGCGAATATCCCCTGCTTCTACCACGAGAGAAGTCAGCGTACGCAGCCCTCGGCGAATCAAGTGGTGGTGTACCGCTCCAATGGCCAGCAAGGAGGGCATGGGCGCATGCTTTGCATCAGCATTGCGATCAGATAATATCAAAATATTGGCCCCCTGGCGCACCTGATCTTCTGCCTCAGCGCAAATGTGGTCTATTGCTGCTTTTAGGCGGCCTTCCTGCCCATCGGCACGAAAAACCATATCGATTACTCCTGATTTAAAGTAATTGTGCTCCAGGTATTTTACGCGATTGAGTTCACCGTTGGTGATGACCGGGCTTTCCAGGTGAATGAACTTGCCTCGCTCTGGCACCAAATCGAGGTGTTTTGGATTGCCTCCCAGCATCGCAAACAGCGACATCACCGAACGCTCCCGAATAGGGTCAATTGGTGGGTTGGTTACTTGCGCAAACAGTTGCTTGAAATAGTTGGACAAGTGTTGCGATTGGTGAGACAATACCGCCAATGGCGTATCTGCCCCCATCGATCCAAGGGGTTCATTTCCTTCCGCAACGGTTGGATTGATCAGGACTTTGATGTCTTCTTTGGTAAAACCAAACAACTGTTGGTTGCGGAACAAGGTTTGTTTGTCCAGTTCTACATCTCCAGGGATGTTCTCAGGCAGATCGCTCAAGGTCATCCGGTGTTCTTTTAACCAATCCTTGTAGGGCAGTCGTTGGCAAATGGTGCTTTTAAGCTCTTCATCACCAACAATTCTACCTTCGTCCAAATCAGCGATCAACATGCGACCAGGTTGCAGGCGACCTTTTTTCACTACTTTGGATTGGTCTACAGGAAGGGCACCTGCTTCTGAAGCAACAATCAGGGTATTGTCTTCCATTAAGCAGTAGCGGGACGGACGCAACCCGTTGCGATCCAACGTTGCACCAACCAGTATACCGTTGGTAAAACAGATCGAAGCGGGGCCATCCCAGGGCTCCATGATGGTTTTGTGGTATTCGTAGAAGGCTTTTTTGTAGTCTTCCATGGTATCGTCGTGTTCCCACGCCTCCGGGATCATCATCATCAGCGCATGAGGCAGCGAGTAGCCACTCATTACCAGGTATTCCAGTACGTTGTCGAAATTTCCAGAATCGGATAGATCATCGCCACAGATTGGTTTGATCAATTCCAGTTCTTCGTCTGTGAAAATTTCAGACATCAGGTTTTTCTCCTTAGAGCGCCACCAGTTTAAGTTGCCTACAACAGTGTTAATCTCGCCATTATGGGCAATGTAACGGAAAGGTTGCGCCAATTTCCACTTGGGAACTGTATTGGTTGAAAAACGGGAGTGGATAACTGCGATGGCTGATTTCAGATCGGCATCTTGCAGATCCAAAAAGTAAGGACGTAGTTGGTATGTTGTTAACTGTCCCTTGTATATAACTGTTTTGTAGGAAAAGGAGGCGATGTAAAAGCTTTCCTTTGCGTGAGGAAATACCTTGCAAACGTTGTGGATGACAAACTTACGCAAGATGTACAAACGCCGTTCTAACGTGCGCAATTCCATCGCTTGCTTGGGTTTCACAAAAACTTGCTCCACGCGCGGCTCTGCGGCAACTGCCGATTCGCCCAACAATTCGTGATCGGTTGGCACTTTACGCCAGCCAATCAGTTCAAATCCACATTCGTCGATATAGTCCTGAAACAAAACCCGGCATTCTTGGCGTTGTGCCCGATCCATGGGAAAGAAAACCATTCCTACACCATATTCTCCAAATTCTGGTAGATCAAACTTTAGCTCCCGGCATTTTTTCTTAAAGAATTCATGAGGAGTCTGGATGAGAATACCAGCTCCATCGCCAGTATTGGGTTCACAGCCACAGGCTCCGCGATGCTCCATATTGGCCAGCATGGTAAGCGCATCCTCCACCAATTCATGGGACTTGATGCTGTTCAAATTCGCAATCAAACCCGTACCACAGGAGTCTTTTTCCAGTTGCGGAACGTATAAACCTTGGTTGGTCTCCTTCATATGCAAAACTGTTGTCTGATAAATAAAAAATGTCTTTCACACGGGATACCCATGGATTCTTTTCAATTTGGTTAGCTATAACAGCAATAGGTTGGTTAGGTTGTTGAGGGACTTAGGTTAGTTTCTACCGTCGCTTGTCTTCAATTGTAATCAGAATAGGCTAAGAGAATTGGGTACAATTTGACAAATAAATGAATCGTTGTAAACTCCGCTGTGATTTTGTGGAACATCAAAAATATTGAACGCAACCCGAAATGCAAATGGCAACGGAAGAAAAAAGTGCATTGATGGCTCAATTTAATTCGCCTTTCTCCGACACTTAACCGCAAAATAATCAAAAAAAAGGGCATTTTAATAGAAATTTTACAAAGTCTTTCTTGAAATAATAATTTGTCCGTAGCGCAAAAATTATTCTTACTTTCGGTAGAATTGGAATAACAACCAAAATTTATTCTCTTTTTATGAAATCAGTCCAAAGAAAAATGTCATTAAAAGCAGAAGAGATGCTACAGCTTCAAAATGCAAATGGCCTACCCAAAGGTAAGCCATCACGAGGGAGGAAAAAGAAGTTAGCAACGCAGAAAAATTAACTTCCCGATTTTGGGTTTTGAATAGGAAGTCGAA
>NZ_JBBAKG010000029.1:0-30712 GCF_040403615.1 Haliscomenobacter sp.
CGCTCGATTTCCTTGCGCAATTCCTTGTTTTCATCTTGTAGAGTGGCTACAGCTCTGGCGGCATCGCCCTTGCTCTTGAGGATGCTGCGGATGGCATCCAATTCCCGCAATTCGGCACGCACAAAATGCTGCGCCTGCTCGGCGGTGATGGCCTCGATGCGACGGATACCCGCAGCTACAGCGCCTTCGGCCACAATTTTGAACAAGCCGATCTGGCCTGTTGATTGAACATGCGTTCCGCCACACAATTCGCGGCTGAAGTAGGGATCAAAAGTGATCATGCGCACCACTTCGCCATATTTTTCACCAAAAAGCATCATTGCGCCGGTATTGCGTGCCTCTTCAATGGGCATGTTGCGGTTTTCGTCCAGGGCGATGTTGGCGCGGATTTTTTCGTTGACCAAGTTTTCGATCTCTAGCAATTCGGCTTCGCTTACTTTTTGGAAGTGGTTAAAGTCGAAGCGCAGGCGCTGATCGTCTACGTTTTGACCTTTTTGGGTGGCGTGTTGCCCCAGAATGCGGTGCAATGCAGCGTGCATCAGGTGCGTAGCCGAGTGATTGGCCGAAATGGCCTGCCGCAGGTCTTCGTCCACCACCGCTTTTACCAGCAAATTCAAGTTGGCCGGAAACTCGTCTACGATGTGGATGATCAGGTCGTTTTCCTTTTGGGTATCCAGCACATTGATGCGATCTGCACCAATGACGAGGTAACCTTTGTCGCCAGCCTGGCCACCGCTCTCGGCATAAAAAGGAGTAGCCTGTAGCACCAATTGGTATTGATCCTGGTTTTTGACCTTGACGGTGCGGTATTTCAGGACTTTGGTGTCTTCTACAACCAGGGTATCGTATCCTTCAAATTTTACTTCGCCTTCGTTTACACTCAACCAATCCCCTACTACTTTGGCGGCATCGGCGCGCGAACGGTCTTTTTGTTTTTGCAGCGCAGCTTCAAAACCGGCCATGTCCACCTGGATGTTTGCTTCTTGAGCCAACAATTGGGTAAGGTCGATGGGGAAACCGTAGGTATCGTACATGTCGAAGGCGTCTTCGCCTTTAATCTGACCAGTTGATTTGTCGAGGTCGGCAAAACGCTTCAAGCCTTTTTCAAGGGTGTTCAAAAACGCCGTTTCTTCGCTTTCGATGATTCGGGCAACCTGAGCTTGTTGGGCCTTCAATTCGGGGAATGCACCGGAAAAGGCATCTGCCAGCATGGGAATCAGCGTATGCAGAAAAGGTTTTTTGATGTCCAAAAACGAATAATAGTACCGCACAGCTCGGCGCAAGATGCGACGAATGACATAGCCTGCGCCCGAATTCCCAGGCAATTGGCCATCGGCAATGGTGAAGGCAATGGCGCGAATGTGATCAGAAATGACCCGCATGGCGATATCAACCTTGGCATCGCGTTCGTAGCTGAAAGTGTATTTTTTGCCCGAAACCTTTTCAATGTACTGGATGAAGGGCGAAAAGATGTCTGTGTCGTAAGTGGCCTTTTTTTCCTGCAAAACCATACACAAACGCTCGAAGCCCATGCCCGTATCCACATGTTGCGCTGGTAGTGGCTCCAGTGATTTGTCGGCTTTGCGGTTGAACTGGATGAATACGTTGTTCCAGATTTCAACAACGCCAGAATTGTCTACGTTGACGAGGTCACGGCCAGGCGTTTTGGCGCGTTCTTCGTCACTCCGCGTATCGAAGTGGATTTCGGTACAAGGCCCGCATGGGCCAGTATCCCCCATTTCCCAAAAGTTGTCTTTTTTGTTGCCGTAGAGGATTTGATCCTGTGGCAAAAAGCGCAACCAGAGGCTCAGGGCTTCATCATCGGGAGGAATATTGGCGGCAGGGTCACCTTCAAACACAGTAGCGTAAAGGCGGTCTTTGGAAAGGCCAAGTACATCGGTCAGCAATTCCCAACTCCAGGAAATGGCTTCTTCTTTGAAATAATCGCCAAATGACCAGTTGCCCAGCATCTCGAACATGGTATGGTGGGTACCATCGTAGCCTACATCTTCGAGGTCGTTGTGCTTACCAGATACCCGGAGGCATTTTTGTGTATCGGCAATGCGCCGCACATCCGGGGTATGGTTGCCCAGGAAGTAATCTTTGAATTGATTCATCCCCGCATTGGTAAACATGAGGGTGGGGTCATCCTTGTTGACCAGGGGAGCTGAAGGAACAATCTTATGTGCTTTGGAAGCGAAAAAATCAAGAAAAGCCTGGCGAATTTCGCGTGCGGTCATCATAAGTATTTGTATTTGAAGGAGAAAAGTTCAATTCTTTCAGAACAGTCAATATGGCATTTTAGTTAAAGAACCGTTAAGGAATAATTAAATGATTCCCTACTTTGGAAATCAGTTCGCATATTTGCTGTTGCTTGCTCCAAAAGTGAGGCAAAACAAAGCAATTTTTTTTTAAAAACGGTCAAATTCCTTCGATTGTTCCAGTGGAAACAGGAAAAAAAGTACCTGCTAAGTTGTGTATGTTGATAATGTGGAAAAAAAAAGAGTCGTTTTTTTGGTTGAATCAACGTACTGTCTTAATTTAGCATTTCAAAGTCCTGTTCCACGCCAGTAAGAACATCAAAGGAAGCTACAATTTCGGTCCCATCTCAATGAACATATTCTGAGTAAACGCCCCGCAAATTTAGTCAAATTGACCAAGAACCAGCAACATGGGAAAAAATGAAAAATTTATCTACAACATTCAAACCCTGCGGTTTGAAAAGGTAGAAATTAGTTGGCTTAACATCGTATCCAGAGCCTTAACATTTCTAAGTTCCGCAGCTTTTACTGCATTTTTATTCTCCATCATTCTCTACCGTTACTTCCCTTCGCCAAAAGAAAAAGTATTGCTGCAGGAAATTGAAGTAATGAAAACCCATTACGAAAAACTGGAAGGAGATTTAACTGCGCTCAATGATGAGATGAAACATCTCAATGATCGAGATGCTTACGCTTACCGCACTGTCTTTGGGATGAATCCTATCGACGAAAATATCTGGGAAGGTGGAGTTGGAGGGCATGATGAATTTTTGAGTCTTCGCGATCTCAAACAAAGTGGGGCTTCCATTATCCATGCACTGGATAAAGTCCGTAAATTGCGGCACAAAATGGTGGTTCAATCCAAGTCATTGGATACCATTATCAATATGGCCAACGAAAAGGAGAAAATGCTGGCCTCCATTCCTTCCATTAAGCCTGTTCGGGCAGATAAATTGTCAAAGCAAGTCAATTTACTTTCAGGTTTTGGATACCGAATTCACCCGGTATACAAAGTGCCGCGGATGCATTATGGCCTTGATTTCACGGCACCCAAAGGCATCTCCATTCAGGCAACTGGAGATGGTGTGGTCAAAAAAGCAGAATACCACAGTGGCTATGGAAAATGTGTGATCATCTCACATGGCTATGGCTACGAGACCCTGTATGCACACATGAGTTCCTTTGAAGTACGTGCCGGGCAGCGGGTCAAAAGAGGGCAGCAATTGGGTAAAGTAGGAAGTACAGGTACTTCTACCGCACCTCACTGCCATTATGAAGTACACTTCAAAGGCAAACAAGTCAATCCAGTTCATTTTGTGATGGATGGGCTTTCTCCTAGAGAATATCAATCTTTGGTTAAAGCTGCAGAAGGCGCAAATCAGTCAATGGACTAACTTAACCAATCATTTGTTAATATATTAGGGAGCTCGTCCAGATATCTAGACGAGCTCCCTTTGTTTTTGGGAAATAGAGTTGTAATTTTGCTTTGAAATTTAAACCATTCACAGTTAGTTGTCCTCCCACAAAAACCTTTTCCTATTCCAGTATTACCACCAGATGATAAAACCAACAAATGAACACGGTAATTGTAGATGATGAGTCCTTGTACATCGAGCTTCTATCCCATAAGCTGCATCAGGTTGCTCCAGATATAAACATTATCGCTACGTTTAATAAACCTATTGATGCCTTGGTTTATTTGCGCCAAAATCAGGTAGATCTGATTTTTCTGGATATAGAAATGCCTGATATTGATGGTTTTAAGTTTTTAGATTTATTCAGACCCAACGATACTCCGGTTATCTTCGTAACCAGCCATGAAGGTTACGCACTCAAAGCCTTTCGATATGCAGCGGTTGATTACCTACTCAAGCCCGTACATTCCAACGAATTAAGTGAAGCGATCAACAAAATCAATCGCACCAAAAAGGAAGATCTTTTCTGGCAAATGGATGTTTTGCGCAGTGCGATGAAAGAAATTCAATCTGAAAATTCGCGGTTCAATCGACTTGTGTTGAACACTCAGGATAAAGTTGTGGTGTTGGACATTGATGAAATTGTCAACATCGAAGCTTCGGGGCCTTACTCCCAGTTTTACACCATCGATAAAAAACAATACATAACCAGTAAACCACTGGCACATTACGAAGATTTGCTGCGCAACAACAATTTTTACCGTTTGCACCGCTCTCACTTGATCAACTTGCTCCATGTAAATGCGGTCATGAAAGAAGATGGCGTGGTATTGATGCGCAGTGGAACGCAGCTGCCTTTTGCAAAAGACAACATCACCAAGTTGCTGGAAAATTTGAAATAGGGTTAAGATTGGTGTGAATCGGGTAACACGACATCGAAACCTTTGCCTTCCGGGCATGACAGTAATTTCCCGCCATTGGTTTCCAGGAAATTTTGAATCAACGCAATATCCCAATACGGCTTGTGGATTGAATCATTGCTTCTTTGTTCATTAGACTTGATAAGGGGTTGTTCAAACTCTTGCACATCTGCAATCCGAATATTTACCAGGTCATTCTCTTTCCATGCACTCAATATTACCGGAAACATGATTTTACCTGGTCGATTGGCTATATTCAGGAACAGATTGCGCAAAGCCATTTTTAACATGGTCATATCGGAATAGAGGTATAAATCTTCGGGAATAGCGTGAATGATGGTCAAAAAAGTCCCATTGTTTAATAGCTTAAGGTTTTTGTCCAACTCATCAGTCAATGACTTGAGTTGAAACTCCTGGCGCAGGGGCTGATATTGCTGCATCTGTACCCTGGCTGTAAACAACAAATCCTCCATCAGGGTGATGGTGCGTACGGTCTGGTGCTGCAATTGAGTCAGCATGTTTGATTCGGACAAAGAATGAGGAGACTTTGAATTTTGATCCAGTTTTGACAAAACCTCTTGAATGGTATGCAAAGGCGTTCTTAATTCGTGGGCAATGGCAGCGAATAGCTGATCTTTGATTTGATTCATTTGGAATACCTCTTTTCTCTTGGTTTCCAGCTCTTCATTCTTTTTTGTAAGCTCCAGGTTGAGTATTTTCCGGTATCGATAAAGAAAATAAATTCCAAAGCCAACAATCAAGGTCAATACAACCGCAATTATCGAAATGTTTCGAAAAAATTTTACTCTTGAAAATTGATCTGCGTATTGCAAATCCAGGTCTTCTCGGGTCTCTAGTATTGAAAAAGCCTCCATGCGGTTGATGGATTGGTCTTTAGCCTCTTGAGAAAAAACGTGTTCACCAATTTTTCGCGACTCTTGAAGTGCTTGGAGGCTAGCATCGTACTGCTTACGTTCTTTTAAGATTTTTGAATGTATCTGTAAAATCCAGGGTTGAAAAGATTTGATTCCTTTTAGTTGTGCAATGGACAAGGCCTGTTCAACGTAAAAACTGGCGGAGTCAAGTTTTTCCAAATCGAGGAAAGCACGCGCAATTTCAGCATTGGACAGTGCCCGAATTTGAGCATCTTCACTCAAAGTACTCAACACTTTGGCTCTTCGCGCAAAATAAAGCGCTTTTTGAGGCTCCTTGTTATCCAGGTAAATATTACCCAGATTATAGCAAGCCCGAGAGGTGAAATAATCCAAGCCTAATGGCTCCGTTTCTTGCAATGCTAGTTTTTGGTAATGAATGGCAGTTTTGATTTTATGCTCCATTGAATAATTCATCCCGAGGTAGGTATAGGCCATGGCTTTTACGGTGGGCGAGGGGTAGTTTTTTATTTCATTCAAGGTCTTAATGAGCAAAATTTCTGCTTTTTTATATTGTTCCAATGCCCTGTAGGTTTCTGCTAAATTGGCTCGGGTATGGCAGGTTAAATTCAATCCTTCTGGGCTCTTTTTGGATAACGCTATTGAACGGTAGGCATACTTTATAGAAGTAGGATAATCCCCTTTCAAAGAAAATACATTGGAAATATTGGACAAATTCAGCGCCACGAGCAAGGGTTGCTCTTTTTCAGAAATTAACTCGCTTGATTTGAAGTAGTATAGTAGAGATGACTTTAGGTCTCCTTCATCAAAGAACTCGTTGCCTTTGTTGCCATAAGCCCTGGCCAAGAGCAAATGATCTCCAAGCTCATGCGCCAAATTAAGTGCTTGATTGTTGTAAAAATAGGCGTTGTTTGAATTGACATACATCCATTGGTCATGCAAATCAAGATAAAGAGTTGCTTTTTCCGCTTTGATTTCCGTTTTTGCCAATTTTTTCTCCAATTCGGCCAGCTTCTTAGGGTTGTATGGTTTGATTTGTGCACATAAAGCCCCCGCTACAACTTGCAACAATGCCATAATCAGCAAAATATTATAACCCTTTTTAACCTTGATTTCTACCATTTTTTTCACAATTGTAAGCGCATGCGCATAAACAGATGACTAATTTTTCTGCGTTACAAAGGCAATACGATCGTAAAAGTACAGCCTTGTTCTATAGTAGCTTGTCCCAATAACTTGCCGCCTTGATTTTCGAGAAACTGTCTGACCAGTGACAAGCCCATTCCTGAACCGACTTCTCCTTTGGTTCCAAAACGGGACAATTGCCCATCCAAGGCTTTTCGAAGTTGATCCTCAGTCATTCCGATCCCGTGATCTTTGATGTGAATGGCTAAGCCCTCACTGATCTGTTCGGCATAAATTTCGACCTCTTGCCCCTCATCAGAAAATTTAATGGCATTGGTCAATAAATTGCGCAGTGCCATGCGAATCATTACGGAGTCGCTATTCAAGGTAAAATTGACGCAGACCTTATTATTGAGTTGCATTTTTTTTCCTGCAAAAATAACCTTGATTGCATCCTCCAATTCGTCAATAATTGGCCGAAGTTTGAACTCTTCTTTGAAGGGTTTGTAACTGTTCATTTGAATTTTCGCCCATAAAAGGAGGTTTTCAAGCAGTACGCTGGTCTTTGCAGTCTGTCGATGAAGCAGATTGATCCAATGGCTGCGGTCTTGGATCGGCAAATCCGTCTCGTTTAAGGTATCCAGTACCGCCTGAATAGCCCAAAGTGGCGAGCGCAAATCATGGGAAATGACTGCAAAAAGCTGATTTTTGACCTGACTCAATCGTTCCAATTGATCTTTTTGCTCCTCAATATCAACACTTTGTAAAGTCAAAAGACGATTTGCTTTTTGGTTGATCAAAATTTTAAAGAGGAAAAATAAGCTGATCAAAATAAATAAAGTGATCACCCCTGCTAGAAGATGCCTAATCGAGTCCTCTTCTTTTAAGCGGTTGTTGAGGCGAAGCTTGGTCTCTCGCTCAGCTTTAAGTATGGTCATTTCCTGGCGTTGTCGCTCTATGGTTAGTTTTTGCTCGCTTGAACTAATTTTATCTTTCAGGTTTTCAGCATTTTCCAATGCAACCAATGCCGCAAAAGTATTCCCTTGTTGTTCCATTATTGCTGATTGGAGAATCCAAATGTCTCTCTCTGTTGAATCCCGACCTTTGTGCAGGGCACCTTTCAAGGCAAAATTGTTGTAAATCAGTGCCGAATCTGGTTTGTTTTCTGCAAGAAAAACTTTCGCGATGAGGTGATTGGCAACGTTGACACAATTGGAATCGCGGAGCAGAAGTGCAATAACTTTCTTCTTGAATCCATACTCTTTGGCTTTTTCCATGTAACCCTGCTCAAGACTCACTTCACAAAAGTCTTTTAAAACATTCATCTCCAAAAAATCCAGGTGATGTATGTTGGCTTTTTTTTGCACTTTGGAAAAAACAGCATATGCACTGTGGTACTTTTTCTGTGCAGCGTAATTTTTTCCGATTGCATAGAGAATGTCACACAGTTCAGGAACAAGATGATCTTTTTCAGCTAAGAATTTTCCTTTTGACAAAACCGCCAAGGACTCGAAGTGCTTTTTCATCTCTAGAAGGCATTGTCCCATATGGCAATATAATTTAGCTTCTAGAGAGTTGGATTTTACCGCATATCCATGTAAGATATCCAGCCCGAGCTGATAATAATCAATCGCCTTTTGATAATTTAATTGGTTCAAAAAAATTTGACCAATTTTATAATATACTTTGGCCTGAGATTCATAGTCTCTCGATTTATGTAAAAATTCACTAGCAGAAAGGAAACTTTTTACAGCGTGTTTGTCGTCATGTTTTCGTTTGGCGAGGGTACCATCAAGTTTGAAATATTCTCCCCATGCTTTATCCGTATTGAGTTTTAGCACAAGTGGCCTCACTTTCGCGAGGTGAATCTTTGTCTGCTGGTAGTCCCCCTTTTCTTCCAGGTAAAAGTCTATTAAATCAAAATAGGCGTTCGTTTTTTCCTCAACGGTAGCATTTGGAGATAAAATGATCTGCTTAGGATTCAAATTGGATTTGCCAGATAATCCTCCCAGACTGCCTAGAAAACCGATAATAGAAAGCAACCACAATTTTTTTGCAACAATAAGTCGCGGTTTCTTCACGTTGATTGATTTTTATTGTCCACGAGTAAACATTGGAGGGGAAATCTTGCAAAATTACTTGCAAAATGATGCAAAGTGCCTTCAGTAAAAAATAGTACCTGTTGGTAAAGTATTTGCCTGACCTAAGTAAAATAGAACTCAATGCTCTTTTTACTGACGTAATTTAGCATTGTCAAAAATACATAAGTCTCTTAATTAAGACTAACCTCAAAAGCTACCGTGCGAAGCTAAAGCTTTTGCATTTAAAATTCAAGTATTACAGTGTTCTATTGTTGGCGCCCTGCTTTTTGGGGCGTTTTTTTTTACCTGTTAATAACAATACATTTTCAGACCCAATACTACTCCATCAGATCATTGATTGGATTTGTCTTTGAAAGGCCGCATTGCTTTTGCTATATTTGCGCCGCGAAAACAAGACAATTATGGCCAATACCGCTTACGAAACCATTATCGGCTTAGAAGTACACGTTCAGCTGGCAACCGCAAGCAAAGCATTTTGTGGTGACGATGCCAGCTTTGGCGGTGAGCCCAATACCCACGTGAGTGCGGTCTCCTTGGGGCATCCGGGTACTTTACCAAAGGCCAATGGTCGGCAAATTGAATTTGCTACTCGGCTTGGTCTTGCCTTGGGTTGCAAGATCAATACCCATAATGCATTTGACCGCAAAAATTATTTCTACGCTGATTTGCCCAAAGGCTACCAGATTACGCAAGACAAAGCCCCCATTTGTATTGGCGGATCCTTGTCCATCAAAATTGGGAATACCTGGAAGTCGATTCGCATTCACCACATTCACATGGAAGAGGATGCGGGTAAGTCTATACATACCATGGCACCTCGCCATTCTTTCATAGATTTGAATCGGGCTGGTGTTCCGTTGGTAGAGATTGTTACGGAACCAGACTTGCGCTCTGGTGAAGAAGTAGATGCTTTTATGACTGCCATGCGCCAGTTGGTGCGTTACTTGGAAGTTTCAGACGGCAACATGGAGCAGGGGTCGCTTCGCTGCGATGTCAACATTTCCATCCGGGAGCAGGGGGCTACGATACTGAATGACCGCTGCGAGGTCAAAAACGTCAACTCCATGAAGTTTGCCCGCCAAGCCATCGATTATGAAGTGCGGCGTCAAATTGGGCTGGTAGAGGCTGGTGGAAAAGTAAAGCAACAAACCCTCAATTTTGATCCCAATACTGGGGTAACTTCTCCTTTGCGCGAAAAAGAAGATGCCCATGATTACCGGTATTTTCCTGAGCCAGATCTTCCTCCGGTGGTTTTATCCAATGCCTACATTGATGCGATTAAAGCCCAATTGCCCATTTTACCAGAGGCCATCCACCAGGAATTGGTGGAGAAATACCAGCTTTCTGATTACGATGCGAACATCCTTAGTGAAGAGAAAGCAACCGGTTTGTTTTTCCTTGATCTCGTTCAGCATACTAACAATTTCAAGGCGGCGGCGAATTTGACCATCAATCGCGTATTGCCCTGGTGCCAGGAGTTAAAGAATTCACTGGCTCAGTTCCCTTTGCACCCTCAACAACTGGCAGCATTGATTCAACTGGTGGAAGCAGGAAAACTGAGCAATACCGCCGCTTACCAAAACCTATTTCCAGCCATGCTGGCCAATCCAGCGCAAGATCCTTTGGCCTTGGCAGAAAAACTGAATTTGATCCAATCTTCCGACGGCGATTTTTTGCAAAATATTGCAGCAGAAGTATTGACACAGTTTCCGGATAAAGTAAAAGAATACCAAAAAGGGAAAAAAGGGTTGATCGGCTTTTTTATGGGCGAACTCATGAAACGTTCAAAAGGAAAGGCAGATCCCAAGGTTGCGACTGGTATTTTGGAGACGCTACTGAATCAGCGTTGAGTTTTATTTGTAATTCCTGATGTCTACTGCCGCTTCGCAAAAGCTGTAATCCGTTTCAACATTTGATGCAACCACAACACTGCGGGTATTGCCAAATTGAGCAATGAGCTCGGCATACCATTGGGTACCTTGTGCATCAAGGTTGGTCGTTGGTTCGTCCAGCAACAATAAAGGAGCCTCTGAGCAGATGGCAAGCACCAATTTCAATCTTTGCTTCATTCCGGAAGAAAAATTGCGGATTTCATTGTCTCTTGAGCGCTCAAACCCCAGCAAGGCAATGATGTCGTTGGAAGAGAGATTCTGCTGAAATGGTTTGAATTTGCGATGAAAATCAATTGCTTCTTGCAGGCTAAATTCTTCAATCAGTTCAATATATGGTGCAGCAAAAGCAAGATGCGCATAAACCTGGTCTAGCTCCAAATTCTGGTTTGCCTGGCTAAACACAACCTTGCCTTTCGAGGGCGTAAGGTGGCCACAAATCATTTTCAACAAAGTAGACTTACCGGAGCCGTTTGGGCCAGTGATGGCAATTCGGCTACCGGGTTCAATACACAAATCAACGCCGCGCAAAATCCAATCGCGGCGAAAACGTTTGCCTACTTGATTCAACTCAACCTTCATTGGTTAGGGCGCTTCCGTTTATATGACGCAAACCTTTCATGATTTCAGGTTTGTTGCGAACAAAATCCAAGATATGCGCGCGTTCCGCAGTGGGTTCAATTTGTTCTTCAATGATATCGATGGCACGGGATAAACGGACACCTTTTACAAAAAGAACGCGGTAAATGTTGTGGATATGGTTGATTTGTTCCTGCGAAAAATTCCGACGCTGGAGTCCAATCACATTTACGCCAGCATAGGAAAGGGGTTCCCTAGCTGCTTTTACAAAAGGAGGTACGTGTTTGCGCACCAACGACCCACCTGCAATAAAACTATGTGCACCAATGTGGGTAAATTGCTGAACGGCAACCAAGCCTTCCAGAATGGCCCAATCTTCGATTTCAACATGACCGGCCAAATTTACGTTATTGGCCAAAATCACATGGTCACCTAAGGTACAATCATGCGCAACGTGAGCATATGCCATGATCAGGCAATGCTTGCCGATCTTGGTACTGCCTGCTGCTGCCGTGCCCCGGTTGATGGTCACAAATTCTCGAATTGTAGAATGATCGCCGATCGTTGCGGTGGTTTCTTCGCCTTGAAACTTAAGATCTTGAGGAATACCCGAGATGACTGCTCCAGGAAAAATACGTACGTTGTGGCCGATCCGGGCACCATCAAAAATGGTGACATTCGGCCCGATCCAGGTATTGTCTCCAATGATCACATCTTTGTCGATATAACAAAAAGGGCTGATCGTTACATTGGACCCGATTTTTGCATCGGGGTGAACAGAAGAAAGGTGCTGCTGGTTCATCTTCAAGATCGCTTGACGATTTGGGCGGTAAGGCCCGCTTCCGAAACAATTTTGTTGCCTACATAGATCGTTCCTTGCATTTGGCAAATTCCCCGGCGGATGGGTGCCAGTAGCTCCATTTTTATCAAGAGCGTATCTCCAGGAACTACCTTACTTTTAAATTTTGCTTCTTCAATCTTTAAAAAGTAAGTATCCCAATTGCCTGGATCTTCTACCGTAGACAATGCTAAAATACCGCCAGTTTGCGCCATTGCCTCAATTTGTAAAACGCCAGGAAAAACCGGGTTGCCGGGAAAATGCCCTTGGAAAAATCCTTCGTTAAAAGTAATATTTTTTATCCCAACTACATGACTATTCGACAGGTCGATGATTTTGTCGACCAACAAGAATGGATAACGATGAGGCAACCAGCTTGCAACTTTAACAGAATCGAATAACGGTTCTTTATCTGGGTCGTATTTGGGTTTCCCTTTGAGTTTTCGATCTTCCAGGTATTGTTTTTTTAAGAGTTTGGTAAACTCAAAATTGGCTTTGTGTCCTGGTTTGGTCGCCACAATTTTCCCTTTGATGGGTTTACCCAATAAGGAAATATCGCCGATTACATCCAATAATTTATGTCTAGCTGGTTCATTCTTGAACTGCAATTGTACAGTATTTAAGATCCCCTCTTTATCGATTTTGATGCTTGGTTTACCAATTTTGGTTGCCAATCCATCCAATTCCTCTTGGGTTACAGGGCGATCAGCAATAACGATGGCGTTGTCTAGATCTCCTCCTTTGATCAAATTTTGGCTAAACAAGTAGTCCAACTCATGGAGAAAAACAAAAGTGCGACAAGTTGCAATTTCTTGTTCGTAGTCATCGAGGCTGTGCAATTGCGCATATTGCTGTCCCAGTACTTTGGAGTTGAAATCGATCATGGTAATGACCTCAAAACCATCGTGGGGTAAAGCCATCAATTCTGCGCCGGTTTCTTCGTCCCGGTAGGTGATGGGTTCCGTGATTTCGAAGTATTCCCGATCGGCATCTTGTTCTTCAAAACCTACTTCTTGCAAAGCCTGCACAAAATGTCGGGCGCTTCCATCCAGGATAGGAACTTCGGGGCCATCAATGGTCATCAAAACGTTGTCAACACCCAAGCCTACCAATGCAGAAAGTACGTGTTCGATGGTGCTCACCTGGGCCTCATCCGATTTTATCGTGGTGCCTCTGGTGGTAGAAATTACCCTGCTTACATCAGCATTAACGATGGGTTGTCCAGGGAGGTCTACCCTTTGAAATTTATGGCCGTGATTTTCTGGTGCAGTATTAAAGGTCAAAGTCACAACTTTACCCGTGTGCAAGCCTACACCACTAAGCGAGGCGGCTTTTTTAATGGTACGTTGTTTTTTCATAATGATTTTCTGCTGAGACGATTATACAATAAATAATCGAATGAATATAGGTTTAAAATGCAGCTTGACTAAATATTGGAACGCCAATGGTGGCTTTCCACAATTTGGATCAACCGTCATTTTTGGACATCAGTTTCTCCAGTTCTTTTACGCGCTTGGCCAGTTCAGGAAGTTGTTTGAAGACAGTATGAGCGCGGATAAATTGGTGGTAGTCAAATGCTGGGTAACCAAACAATGCCTGATTGGGTTCTTTTACATTGGAAGCGACACCGCTTTTGCCTTGAACTCTTGTTCCATCTGCTACTTTCAGGTGTCCGGCTACGGCAACCTGGCCACCAATCTGGCAATTTTTTCCCACTTTGGAACTTCCTGCAATACCCGCTTGAGCGGCGATGACTGTATTTTCACCGATTTCTACATTGTGGGCTATTTGTACCAAATTGTCAATTTTTACCCCTTTCCGAACAATCGTAGATCCCATTGAAGCTCGATCAACCGTGGAGTTTGCCCCTATTTCTACGTCTTCTTCAATGAGCACATTGCCAATTTGGTTGATTTTCTTGTAGGTTCCATCCTCTTGAGGCGCAAACCCAAAACCATCCGCACCAATAACCACCCCTGGATGAAAGATGCAACGATCCCCAATCACGCATTCGTACAGCACTTTTACACCGGTTTGTAAGTGGCACTCATTGCCAATTTGAGCGCCTCTCCCAATGTACACTTGAGCATCGATTTGTACACCATTGCCAATTTCTACATCATCTTCGATGATTGAAAAAGGACCAACAAATACGTTTTCACCCAATTTTGCACTAGGACTAATTATACTTTGCGGATGAATACCGCTGGATTTAGTTACTGGAGCGCCAAATTTGTCCAACAGTATGGCGATACTTGCATACACATCATCCACCCGGATTAGGGTAGCCTGGATTGGAGACTTAGGCAAAAAACTACGATTTACCAAAACTGCACTGGCCGTAGTCGTATACAGATAGGGTTCGTATTTGGCGTTTCCTAAAAAGGTGATGACGCCTTCACCACCTTCCTCAATCTTGCCAGGTCGGGTTACCCTTTGTTCAGGATTGCCTTCAATCGTTCCGTTCAGTAGGTATGCTAGGTCTTTTACTGTAATTTCCATGGCGCAAAGATAGAAAAGTTATCGTTTATCCGTTGTGTTTGGTATTGTATTCAAATGCGATACAAAAATCAGTGTGCTTCCGCGGCAGCTTTACTGGCAGCATCTCCATCAACGGTTTTCTTGCGCGGTATGAAAAACATCAACGGAAAGCAGATTACGAAGAAAACAGAAATGAGGCGAAAGGTGTCCAAATACGACAGCAGGTAGGCCTGTTTGTTGAGGGTCATTTCCAGAATGCCGTATGCTTGTTGGGTCGCAGTTTCAAGACTGGCACCTGTTTTGGCGATAATATTTTGGGTTATCGCATTAAGCCGCTCGGTGAATGCCGGATTGGTTACATTCATGTTTACCACCAGATCGGCACGGTGTTGTGCAAATTGGTTTGCCACGTAGTTATTGGCCATAGCAATGCCAAAAGCCCCACCCAATTGACGAACCATGTTGCTAATGGCAATGGCTGACGGGTAATCTTTGGGCGATAATCCGGCAATGGATTGCGTAATCAGCGGCAACTGCATCAAGGCAATCCCAAAGGTGCGGAGTACCAACACATAAAAGAAATCGGCACGATTGGCAAAACCATTCATCGAGCCTCCGTACCAACCAAAGGTGAAAAACAGAACGCAGCCAACGAGCATAAAGGGCACAGGAGACGCGCCGGATCCCATTGCTTTTCCGATAAATGGAAAGATAAAAACCCCAACCAGGGTTGGAAACAAAATTGATAATCCAGTTTCCAAAGGCGTAAAACCATTAATGCGCTGCACCAAAACCGGAAAGACATAAACAGAGGTAAACAATCCAATTCCAACAATAAACGCAACGATGTTGGTGATGGCCTGGGTGCGATTGCCCAATATCTTCAGATTCACCGCTGGTTGGGCGGTGGTAAGTTCCTGATAAATAAACCAGAATACGCCAACCAACGCAGTAATCGTCAGCACCTGAATGTTGCGGGAGTCGTACCATCCCTCCGATTCGCCGCGTTCCAGTACATATTGTAAGGAAGCAACGCCTATTGCCAAGGTTGCTATTCCCAGGTAATCAATCCGAATATTGGCTTTATTTTGGCCTTCTCCTTCCTTTTTATCGATAAAATTGTAGGAAAGAACGGTAGCCAATAAACCAATGGGCAAATTGATGTAAAAAATCCAGGGCCAACTCATGCTGTCCATGATGTACCCACCAAGCGTGGGGCCAAGGGTAGGACCCAATACGATCCCCATGCCAAATAGCCCTCCTGCAATGGCGCGATCTTTTGGTTCAAAAGCATCAAAGAGAATGGCCTGCGAGGTTGACAACAGTGCTCCGCCGCCAATGCCTTGAATAAAGCGCCAAAAAACCAACATGGGAAGATTACTCGAAGCCCCACACATATAAGAGGCGACCGTAAAGATGATCATGGATATGATGTAATAGTTCTTTCGGCCAAAATATTCTCCCAGGAATCCAGTGAGGGGAATAATGATCACGTTGGCGATGGCATAGGAGGTGATGACCCAAGCCACGTCTTCCACATTTACGCCCAGACTACCCGCCATATTAAACAAAGCTACGTTGACAATCGAGGTGTCGAGAAGCTCCATAATGGCTGCGGTAATGGTCGTCAAGACAATAATTGCTCTAGCAAAACCCTTGGGTGTTGTCGACATTTCGATCTTATTTGATGGGTACAACTACTTTGGTACTCATTCCTGTACGCAGAATGGTATTGGGTTGTTGCTTGAGGATGATTTTTACAGGAATGCGCTGCACTACTTTTACAAAGTTGCCACTGGCGTTGTCTGGTGGCAAAAGGGCAAATCTTGCTCCAGTTGCACCTGCGATGCTCTCAATCTCACCTTCAAAATCGATTTTTGGATAGGCATCCACTTTGACTTTGACTTTGTCGCCAGCGTGCATTTTTGCCACCTGCGTCTCCTTAAAGTTGGCCGTAATCCAAACATTTTGATCATCCAGAATAGAGCAGATGGGGCTACCGATGTTCAACAATTGTCCAATTTGCACAGCTTTTCTTGAAACAACGCCATCACAAGGTGCGATTACTGCAGTATAAGACAATTGCAAACGGGCAAAATCCAATTCAGACTT
The DNA here is from genome assembly GCF_040403615.1 of Haliscomenobacter sp. Taxonomy (NCBI): domain Bacteria; kingdom Pseudomonadati; phylum Bacteroidota; class Saprospiria; order Saprospirales; family Haliscomenobacteraceae; genus Haliscomenobacter; species Haliscomenobacter sp. Next base: position 16,616 of record NZ_JBBAKG010000029.1, read on the forward strand.
GCGCTGTTCGATAATGACTTTGGCCAATTCAATTTGCTGTTGGGCAGTACCCAATTGTTTTTTGGCCACACTTTCCTGGCTCAACCCTGCTTTTGATTGTTTCTTGGCTACTTCAACTTGTTTGCTTACGGCTTCCAATTGGCGCTCTGCGCCTTTAAGAATGGCATCAGCAGCATCTTTATCAGTTTTGATGCCATCAAATTGCTGTTGAGTAACTGCTTTTTGAGACAATAGTACCGTGTAGCGTTTGAAGTCTTCATTGGCTTTCCAGGCGCGGGCTTTTGCTGCGTCAATGTTGGCCTGGGCAGTAGCAATTCCAGCGCCAACTGCATCTACACTGCCGATGGTGGTTTCAAAGTTCGATTTTGCCAATCCCACATTGGTGCCTGCGGTACCTGCATTGGCCTGGGTGATGTCCAGATTGACCACCGCATTTTTCAGCGCAATTTCCGCTTGTTGAACGCGCAAACGGAGTTCGCGATCGTCCAGCAATACCATGGTATCGCCTTGACGAATGCGTTGGTTGTCCTTAATCCTTACCTCGAGCACGTATCCAGAGGTTTTGGGGCTTATGGTAGAGATGTTGCTTTCCAAATAGGCATTTTCGGTTTCTTCATTGCTAAACATATAAGCCAAGGTACGAACGATGAATATACCTGCAATAAGCAATACCACTCCCAGAATTATTGGAAGAACCTTCGATTTTTTCTTATTTTCTGCCATGACGGATGTTATAAATAATGGATAAATGTTGAAGAGAAGACCAGCGTTACTTACTGCCCAATCGATTTTTGCAATTTAGCATAAGCCAATTCTGCATCTATTTGAGCATTTACCAGATTGAGTTGGGCTTGTGTATTCAGCCCATCTGCTTCGAGTAACTCCGTCAGGGTGGCCACCTGACTGTTGTAGCGCAAATTCATGATGCGTTGATTTTCTTTGGCCTGATCAATGGATTTTTGGGCCAGGGTGATTTTTTGCAAGGCCGTTTGATAGGTCAAAACCTGGGCGTTGACTTCCATTTTAATGTCGGAAGTCAAATATAATTGCTGGTACTGGGTTTGTGCAAGATTGGCTTTTTGCTCTTCAATCAGCGCCTTGGTAGCATACAGATTGACCAGGTTGTAAGTGGCGGTAAGGCCAATTGCCCAAGTACCTTTGAAAGCATTTTCTTGTGGAAAAATCCGCTGGTTGGGCAGATTGTAGTCGTAGTTGGCACCCAAACTTATCACTGGGAAATAATTGCCGCGGCTGATTTCTACGGCGCGTTCGCCAGCCAGTTTTCGAAAATTCATTGCTTTTAACTCCGGGCGATTTTGCAATGCCTCATCGATAAATGTTTGGGTGGCAAGTACGTCTCTTTTTGCTTCCAGCGCATTTTGTTCCGTTTCGATTTGCGTTTCTGTGGGTAAACCGAGCAATAAACAAAGGTTGAAATTGTTGATGTCGATGGCTGCTTGAACGTCGGCGAGATTTTGTTGGTAACTTGCCTGAGTAAGCTCCAGCTTTAATACATCGTTTTGAAGCGCCAATCCCTGATTGAAAAAATTGCGGGTATCGGTAAGCCGACTGTCCAGGGTTTTGAGGTTTTCATCCAGAACCTGCTTCGAAGCCCGTAGTTTACTGTAGCTGAAGTAGGCATTAAGGAGGTTGAGTCGCACTTCAGCCTTGTCTTTTTCCGCATCTAGAATACTTGCTTTTTCAAGAAATTCTGTTGATTTCAGGGTATTTACAGCACGTGATCCAGTAAATATGCCATATTGAATCCCAATTCGGTTGTAAGATTGATTGAGGATTTGTGGATTGAGGACTACTTCCGGGGAGCTAGGCGAAAAACGGACAGTGAAAGGCGTTACGTTGTTGCTGATCCGCGTGTAGTTGGTACTTAGATTGACGCTGGGAAGCAATTGGTTTTTAATCTGCGTTACCCGAGCATGGATTGCTTCGAGTTTTGCAGATGAGATTTGCAAAACTTTGCTGTTTTGCAATCCCAATGATACCGCTTCACTGAGTGACAATTTCCTTGGGCCTTGGGCTTTTAGCTGAGTATTGCCGTATACCAACAGGAAAATCACATTGAGTATAGTTATTTTATTCAACATGGCTTGCGCTTATTTATTCAAAAGTTTGATTAATTTTTCACCAAAATTTAGGGATTAACCAGTAAATGAGACCGCATCATTTCGATTAAGTGCCTTTTGAGCCTATCTTGATAATCCAAACCATATACCGTCTCCTTATCCTCCAGCTTAAAAAGCTTCATCCCGATTGCCGACATGTTGATCCATTGAAAAATGATGGCAAAAATGGAAGAGAGGGTCATCTCTACATCAATGTTGGATTTGAAGTCTCCCTTTTCAATACCTTCTTTGAAAAAGGATAAAATGATCACCATATTAAGGTGTATGTGTTTTACAATGAAATCGCTGTTTTCCGGGCGAGCGTTGATGGAGAGCTCTTGCCCCATCACCTTGGTAAATTTGATGTTTTCAAATAGTCGATCTACATACAAATCAATGGTGTTACTCAATTTTTCCCATGGCGTCTGGTCGCTGTCTCGCAAAACCTCTAATTTTTCGCGAATTTTGGGCACTTTCTCTTCGATCAAGGCCCTAAAAAGACCTTCTTTTGACCCAAAATAATACGAGATCATGGCGATGTTGACGCCACAACCTTTGTGAATCATGCGGGTAGATACCGCATCATAGCCATGTTCGGCAATCAGCTGTTCGGCGGTACGCAACAGCCTTTCCCGACTGTCCACCCCTTCTATGGTTTTTTTTCTACCACTATTCATGCAGCAAAGATAATGGTTAGAAATTAATTAATCAATCGTTTGATTAATTTTATATTCCTAATTCATTTTCCTTTAAATAAGAAATCTGTCGCATCCAAATGCCACTGAATAGCTGTTTTTGCAAGAAACAAGCCTATCTTTACAATCAAAAAAATTACTCCATTGGATCGAACCATACGCATTGGCACCCGTGGCAGCAAATTGGCGCTGTGGCAAGCCGAATTCACTCAAGTGAAACTTCAAGAAGCGGGATATGCTTCAGAGTTGATCATTATCAAAACCACTGGGGATAACACCCAGCATCTCAATCTGAGTTTTGATAAAATTGAGGGCAAGGGATTTTTCACCAAGGAAATTGAAGACGCATTGCTGCGTGGGGATGTTGATATGGCGGTACACTCCATGAAGGATATGCCCACCAGTTCTTCAGAAGGCTTGGTGCTTTCGGCTGTTTCTTACCGAGATAATCCATCCGATTGGTTGTTGGTACGTAAGGAAAGCATCCAAGAAGGCCAATTGTTTCAATTGAAGCAAAACCCCATTATTGGCACGTCCTCTGCTCGCCGCAAAGCGCAATTGCTGGATTTGCGACCAGACGCCACGCTCAAAGACATCCGGGGCAATGTACCAACACGGGTGGATAAACTAATGCAAGGCGAATTTGATGCCATCATGTTGGCAGCGGCAGGATTAAGCCGCTTGGAACTGGATTTATCCGGAGTGCATGTGATCAAATTTGACCCTCGCGAGTTTGTACCGGCTCCAGCTCAGGGCGTATTGGCCTATCAAACCTGTACGGAAGACAAAGTCATGCGCAAAGTGTTGCAACACCTGCACCACTCGGAGGTAAGCGCAGTAACCAATATCGAAAGAAGAATTTTGCAATTGATGGAAGGCGGCTGCCAGATGCCACTTGGAGTTTATTGCGAGCAGGATGCAGCAGGGAATTACCACGTATGGGCCTCCAAAGCAGCGGCTTGGAATGCACCGGTTAAAAAGGTACGCATGTCTTCAAGCACCAGTTATATGTTGGCGGAAAAGGTAGCAGAAGAACTAAAAAAGTAAAGATTTCGGAAGGTAAACAGGAATCATGAAAATCTTCATCTCTCGTGAGCTGAGTTCGGATAGTCCTTTTTATAGGGTTTTGCCTGCTGAAAAGGTTCAGATTTTTGGCGAATCACTCGTCGCTTTTGAGCAAGTACAATTTGAGGCAATTCCAGCAGTGGACTGGTGTTTTTTTTCCAGCCGCAATGCCGTCAAATTTTTCATGGCAGGCTTAAAAGCAGCCAAACTCAGTATGCCACCCACTATTCAATTGGGCGCATTGGGTGAAGGTACCTCCAAAGCACTTAAAGAACTGGGTTACGTGGCCGATTTTGCGGGCAATGGAGATCCCGAAATGGTCGGACAAGCATTTGGGATTGTGGCAATCGGAAAACGGGTTTTGTTTCCACGGGCGGCTCAATCGCGGGAAAGCATCCAAAAAAGTTTGGTCAAGACTGTAACCATTGCCGATTTGGTGGTTTATGACAATGTACCTCGTCAAGATTTTGAGATTCCTGAAGTTGATATCCTGGTATTTACCAGTCCACTCAATGCCCAGGCTTATTTTGCGCGGTATTCTTTGCTGGCAGGTCAAAAAGTAGTAGCCATTGGCCACACCACAGCCCAGGCAATTGCGGATTTGGGCATCAGCACCGTATTCATTGCGCCTACCCCAACGGAGGAGGTTTTGGCCGAAATTTGTAAATCACAGCTTGCCATATGATGAAGAATTCAAGCATATTTTTCTGGGTTGTAGCATTGGTTGTCCTGGCTTTTGCCTGCACCTCGCGCAAAGCAGACTACTCGGAATTCAACCAATTTTATGATAAATTTATGCAAGATTCCCTGTTTCAGGTACAACATATCCAGTTTCCAATGGAAGGCTTGCCCGACAATGCCGCTGGCTACGAAGGTGAACTCCCCGATTTTCGGTGGACTGCTGAAAACTGGCACATGCATCGCCCGATTGATTTTCAAAAGAGTAAATTTGTACAAAATTTTGAAACACTGGGGGATGAACTGATCATTGAAAACATCAGTGATCGGGATTCGGGCTACGGCATGATGCGGCGCTGGGCAAAAATTGGTGGCGAATGGTCGTTGATTTACTACGTTGGCATCAATCCCCTACAGGAAAAACAATAGCAGCTAGAAAATCAACAGTCAGAAAATCAATACATCTGATAACTCCTAATCCACATGTACAAGCATTCAACCGAAGTTTTTGGAAATTTCACCAAGCATATTTTAAGCAACGAGCAGTCTGGCAACAAGTTGGTGATCTTGCCCGAATTTGGCGCCATTGTGCTTGATCTTCAGCTCAACGGTGTAAATTTGGTGGATGGGTATCAAACGCCTCAGGAAGTAATCAACAACAGTTGGTCAAAGAATACCGTGTTGTATCCCTTCCCAAATCGGTTGAAAGATGGAACCTACACCTGGGCGGGACAGACGCATCGTTTTTTTACCAATGAATCCCATACCAATACGGCACTGCATGGTTTTGGTCAAGACAAATCTATGAAAGTAACCCTGATGGAAGTCGAAGAGACTTCGGCAGCCATCACTTGCTTGTACACCGATTACGCCAGCCACGAAGCTTACCCCTTTCGTTTCAGTGTGGAAATGGCATTTTCCCTTTCTGATGAAGCAGGATTTGCCCTACAATTGACCTTGCGCAACCACGACGAGCAAGCGATTCCCGCTGGCCTGGGTTGGCATCCTTACTTCAGTTTGGGATCAAAGGCAGATGCCTACAAATTGAAAATGCCGGAATGCCGCATCGTAGGCAACGACGAAAGAATGCTTCCAACCGGAAAAACATATGAATACGATGATTTCAACGCGCTGCGCCCTTTGGGAATCACGGTACTCGACAATTGTTTTGAATTGCCGGTAAAAGAGGGAAAAGCGGAAGTGATCGTACAAGGCGAAAAAGGTACTTTGCACTATTGGCAAGAAACCGGAGCAGGAAAGTACAATTTCCTCCAGGTATTTATTCCGCCACTTCGCCACTGCATTGCGCTGGAGCCGATGACTTGTGCACCCGATGCCTTCAACAATGGAATGGGCTTGGCACGACTGGAGCCTGGCGAAATGTTGAAAGGAAAATTTGGGGTGTCATTTGAAAAATCTTAGCGTTCAGTTTACCGCATCAATACCACTTCTCCCTTGCGCATTTGAAATTGGCCATCGACCAATTCAACTTTTACAACGTAAGTGAATACATCCGGGCGCAAATCCAAGCCTTTGTATCTGCCGTCCCAACCTCGCCGACTTTCGTTGGGTAGAAAGTCCTGGTCTTCGTAAATAAGCAGGCCCCAACGATTGAAAATTTGAATACTAACCACTCGCTTGATTTGTTTTCGATTGGCAAATACCCCCAACTGGTCGTTCAATCCATCGCCATTGGGTGAAAATCCATTGGGAATGAACAAATCAATTTGTTGATTCAGTTTGATGTTGATAAAAGCTGATCCCTTACATCCAAAAATATCCTCCATCTGGATCGTATAAGTTTCATTCTTTAATGCACCTAATTTCGGATTCAGGCAATTTGTACAACTCAGGCCATTGCTTGGCAACCACTTAATATTTTTGACTAAACTCTCTGGAATGTTAAGTTTTGGTTTGAGGGTATAATCCTGGCCAAGCTCCAGCAAAACGGTTGGATCAAGTTCCACCATTTTGTCAAAACGTGACGGCATGATGAAATTTTGGTCGATTGAGCAACCAGCTACATCTTTAATCCGCAGCATGTATCGATCACCAGAATTGAGTTGGCTGAAAACCTCTTCATTCTGAAAAGGGTCACCATCTATACTGTACAAATAAGGTGGGGTGCCCCCCGAGGCTGCAAATGAGATGATTGGGCTTCTAAACTCTTCGCAATCAAACGTAATTGAATCCAAAGCCGGAGGTTGATTGATCTCCACCTCCAAATTGGTAAAGCAGCCTTTAGCATCAGTAATTGTCACCCCATATTTTCCTGAGGCCAGATTTTGGACATCGCCATCATTGTCCGTACTTCCGCTCCATTTGAAGCGATAAGGAGCGGTACCACCAGCCACATCAACGCGAATTGCGCCATCATTGGCGGCGAAACAACTCACTTGTTTTGATGTAGCAAGGGTTTTCAACTGGTAGTTGCGAATCTCCGCCTTGCCGCTCACCCTGCCTTGACACAATGCATCCCGGAAATCCTGTAATTCTATTCGCCCTTCTTGAGTAGTATTGATAAAATAAGGATTGTTGAAAGTCTCAATGGTTTGTTGGGGAATTCCATTCAGTTTATAAGTAAAATTGAATGGGGCTAAACCGGTAAAATAAATGGGAATCGAGACCGTATCGTTAAAGCAGACTTCGCGCAAACTATTGAGCCTTGCCTGAGGTGGTCTGCGGCGGCGCACAATTACCTGATCATTAAAACTGCGGCCACAGCGATCCATCATCTTCAAGCGGTAAGTGGTATCAATATTGGATACCGCTTTCAACGTAGTGAGGGTATCCCCATTAGACCATCGGAATGAATACGGTGATATCCCTCCACTTGGCTTGAGTACCAGCAATACCGTATCTCCGATGCAAGATTCTACTGTTTTTAAACCCGTTTTCAGGGGTGGAGGATCTTCGATGAATAAGCGGGCCGTATCGCTGATACAGGAGCAGGGGAAATCCAGTTCCAAGACAATGTCTTCAATTGGCTCATCAATCTGATCCAGAATAGATTCTATCCTGACTGTAGTAGATGTTTTTCCGCTGGGAATTGTTACAGAAGTGGGTATTGATTTAAAGTCTACTCCTGATTTTGCCCGACTGGTATTGGCCACTCGGATGCCGATGGTTAAAGGTAAAGTGGTTTGGGTGGGATCTTTGCGACTAACCATGAATTGGCCTTCACCACATCCTTCGGTTATCGTATCGGACTGAACTCCATTGCCAACCGCCAAATTGATGCTGCCACCAATATTGAAACTTTCTGCTTCCAAAAATACAGCTGAGTCGAACTGCCCGTCATTGACATCGGAGATCATCAGGCGCAAGTGATAGGTTTCACAAGGGACAAGCCTGAGTGTAGCAGTCATTACTTTGGTATACCCATCGTATTGAATGTTTCCCAAATTGGGAGAGTTGGTCCAGGGAATCCCACAACGCTCGGCATCCTCTCTGAGTTCGTTGTGCACAAAATAATCCCGATTGGCATTGTGATTGATGGTATTAATCGACACATAATCCTTGCTGCCGGGCACCAGGGCTACATTGATCGCACCTTTATCAAAAGGACCATTGATGCCTGGGCCACTTACAAAAAAGCCAAAAACATCATTGAAATTGGAACCTACAAACTCACAATACTCTTCGGAAGCAAAAACGTATCGAAACGTAACCACTGAATCGAGCGGGGTAAAATCAAACTCGATGCCAACTGCATCTTGGATATTGAGCTTGGACAATTGCTTCAGGTCTGGATCTCCGGTTAAATCCTTAAAGTCACCACTTATCCTGCGTGAATCGTTTGGTCCTTCACAATTTTCGATGGGCCCAGTAGAAAGTATCACCCCCCGGTTGATACCGATGATGGATTGTCCATTTTCAAAATAACCTATTCCACCATTGTTGCCAATTCCCTTGATGTTGAAGGTGTTTTTGCAAGCGCCACCCACAAATACATCTTGAACCAGCCGCTCCACAGTGTATCGGTTAATAGCATCAATTCCCGCTAAGGGCACCTGTGCCTTAGGAGGAATAGAGTGAGAGTATGTTTCGATCAATAACAACGCAAGAGTAGCAATATTCCACATAGCATTCTATCTCGGTCTTTGGATCCATTAAAGTTTTCTCAAATAAAGGTACGTTTTTAACGTTGTTAAAATTGTAGTGTTAACATAAAAGGTTTTGTCCAGACTTAAAATCAGCAATTATAACCTTTAAACGGTATCTTTTTAACTTTAATGCATTGCGGTTATTTCTCTACGACTAAATGCCTATATTTACGCTGCGTTTCTCCAACGCTTGTATTTTTTTTTCGTATCTTTAAGAGGCTATCTACACCCATCTATGCCCCTTCGGCACTTGCTTTTAGGTCAATCGTCCTCTAGAAGGTTGACTATCATTTATTTGCAATAAAAAACAATACATAATTGCTATCCAATGAAGCATTATTTTTACCTATGGGTACTTTTTTGTTTGGGTTGTGCATCTTCAGGATTAACAGCGCAAACTCCCGAAAACTGTGGTGAGGGAACCAAGATCGCATTGGCAGTTGGTGGAGGAACAGAGGCATTTACCTGTGCTGAAGACCAAAAGCCTGATCGCTTAACCTTTAAAACAGGTACTTTTTATTTGCCTTATGTATTGTTGCTGACCGATGAGGGCGACAACATTCTGGACGTTTTCAAAACACCAGTAATTGATTTTGAAAAATATAAAGTCGGCAATTACCGGGTTTGGGCACTGTACTACAAAGGACAGTTGTTGGCACAACCCGGCATGAACGCCAAAACTGACTCTTTGGCCAATTATTGCTTTGGCCTGACCGAAAATTTTGTGCGTGTAGTCCATTTTATTCCAGATGGAGGGGTACTCTCTTTTAAAAACAGTGATTCACCCCATTACATCTGTGCCAATGAAAACACCGACGAAACCTTGGTGCTGCAACCTGGCAGCAAAAGTCCGGTGTATCGGTATGTACTCACCGATGTCAAAGGAATTATTTTGAAAGTTTTTGACGACACCAACATTTCACTGCGCAGTTTGCCCTTGGGTGTTTTTCATTTTTATGGGCTTTCCTATGGTGGCACCTTGAACCCTTCTGAAGGGCGGCAAATAGACAATTTTATTTTTTCGAACAGTTGTTTCGATTTGTCAGACAATTACCTCTCCATCATCAAGACCAATCCAGATGGAGGCCGCGTAACTTTGCCCAACGGCGCCACCAATACCTTCGTGTGTGGCAATTTGCCCGACATTTCTTCGCGACAATTGAAAACCAATACCGAGTCACCAGCCTTGTATACCTATTTGCTGACTGATGCTCAGAATAAAATCATCCAGATCCTTCCTAATGCTAAAGTTGATTTCAATGGTTTGCAAACGGGTGAATACCGGGTTTGGGGCTTGAGTTACATTGGCAAGTTAACCGCAGAAGTTGGTAAAGTAGCAAGCGGAAAACTCAGTACCGCTTGTTCAGACTTATCCGATAATTTTATTCGCGCCACCGTGTACCTCTTGGATGCTGGCAAAATCAGTACAAATGCCATTGATACTTCCACTACGGTATGTCTAAATGATCCTGGTGCTACTTTGCGTTCGTACCTATTGTCTACCAAAGGATCAGAGAAACAACATTTCATCATTACCGATTTGGAAAATCGCATTCTTGCCCTTTCTGCCAGTTCCACGATCAATTTCCGCAACATACCCGGCGAATACAATCGAGTGTGGGGTGCTACTTACATCGGAAACATTCAGGCTAAAGTTGGAGACAAGCTATTTGCGATTTCCTTTGCGGACAGTTGTTATTCCATTACTCAGAATTTCATCAACATCCGCAAACGCAATCCCAATGGAGGCCGTTTGCAATTGAGTGATGGCACCACGGCTCAATTGTTGTGCTTTACCTCTGGAGTTCCTCAAACGAAATTGGTTGCTACTACAGGTGGTGGAGGTGACAATTATGTTTACCTGATCACCGATCGTCAAAACAACGTGGTTAGCCTTTATCCCAACAATGGTCAATACCAGCTGGCGGATCTCCCTGCGGGTGAATACCGCGTTTATGGCTTAGCTTATACAGGTAAAATTTCTTTTTCTGTTGGTGTAAATATTCGCACAGGCCGCTTTTCTGACCAGTGTTTTGACTTTTCTCAGAATTTCATCACGTTTACCAAGTCGGTGAATGACGGCGGGAAAATTCAACTGGCCGATGGTGGTACGCGAAAAGTATTGTGTGGAGTAAGCAAAGACAGCAGTTTGATGATCACTTCATCTACTCTTTTGGTTCAAAACTACGTATACCTGGTTACCGATACCTTTAATCGCATTGTATCCATTTCTACCAGCAATCAAGTACGCATTTTGGGTAAAGAAGAAGGCTACTTCCGCATTTGGGGATTGGGCTATTCTGGCGAATTGATTGCCAAGGTTGGAGAAAGTGTCGCAAGCGCAGCTCTTTCCAGCCAATGTTGGGATTTATCAGACAACTATGTTCAGGTTATCAAAAGGAGTGTTGATGCTGGTCAACTGAGCTTGGCCAATCCCAGTGCTGCATTGATTTGTTTTGGACAAAATGCGCCCGAAAGCATCAGTCTTCAAAATAGTCCACGTTTTATCGGAGACAATTATGCCCTGATCATTACGGATACCTTGCAGCGCATCGTTGCCATTTCAAATGGACTAAATTTCCGTCCTTCCAAGAGTTTTCCCAACAATTTCCGAGTGTACGGCGTGGCTTACACTGGTAAACTTACCGCAACAATAGGAAACAGGGTAGGTACGCTCAGTAGCAATGAGTGCTATGATCTATCCGACAATTTTGTGCGCTTCCGCTGGAATGAAGTGGATGGGGGTTTGGTCTCCTTGAGCACTGGTGCAACCCAACGCTTGGTGTGTATTGATGCTATTGCAGATCAGATGTCTTTTAGAAATACCGGCACTGCCACTGCTTCAACCTACCGCTACTTGCTGACCGATGACCAGAATCGATTGTTGCTGGTTTTGTTGGGCAATAGCATTGATTTGAATGCCGGGCAGCCCGGTAAATGCCGGATTTGGGGCTTATCCTATTCTGGCAGTTTGCAGCTCAGAGCGGGCGATATTGTGACCGCAAAAAGTGCTTCGGATGCTTGTTTTGATCTATCAGATAATTTCATTGCCATCACCAAAGAGCAGATCAAAGGTGGAATCCTTGCATTTAGCACTGGAAATACGCCCAAATTTGTGTGCAAAGCAGGAAAACCTGACACCCTCAATTGGACGAGAAAAGACAGTCAAGGTTCTCAGTTGACTTACCTGATTACTGATGCCCTGGGGAATATTTTGCGCATCACCGATCAAACCAGACTCATCTTTGATGAAATTCCTCGCGATACCGTGCGGATTTACAGCATGGCTTACACTGGAACATTAACGGCAAAGGTTGGTTTAAACATCAACCGCAATGCCCTTTCTGATGCCTGCGTTAACCTCTCAAATGCGCTGACTTCCATCAAGACCAACCTCCAGGGAGGTCTGGTTCGTTTGAGCAATGGCCGTACCGACAACCTGCAATGTCCATCGGCTGGATCAAGCTCTACCCTGCGGTTCCAACGCATAGGCAGTCTTGGGGATAAGTTTGTATACCTCATCACCAACAACAGCAATAAAATCATAGCTGCCACTTCATTGGACAGCTTCAATTTCGGCAATCTCCCTGGTGGAACCTATCGGGTTTGGGGTTTGGCTTATGGCGGTCAATTGTTGGCGAAGGCAGGTCAAGACGCACTTACCGATTTGTTGGCCGATGATTGCTCTGGCTTGTCTTTCAATTACCTAACTGTCAATCGTCAAATTCCTTTGGGGGGTAAACTTTCCCTGATTGGGGGCGGAGTCAAAACTTACGTTTGTCCAAGCAACAAACAAAGAGACTCAATTGAGTGGCAATTGACAGGCAACCAGGAAGGTGGCATTGCTTATCTGATCACCAATGCTGACAACACCATTCGCGCCATCACCCGCGAAAGCAACACTTCGCTGGATTCTTTCCCAATAGGTAAGTACCGCATTTGGGGACTCGTATTCAATGGTGATTTATTGGCTAAGGTTGGTCAAAAGGCCAATCAGGTTCAATTGTCTACTTCTTGCTTTTCATTATCCGAGAATTTCCTCGATATCGAAAAGGTAGCACCCGAAGCAGGAACTATTGAAGCTACTGGCATCAAAAGCAATATTTGCTCCGGAGATGGTACTGCCGATGTCGCAACTATAACCCGAAAAGGCCAAAACAGTGCGCCTCAACGCTTGCTGATCACCGATGATAAGGATAAACTCATCGCTATTTTGCCAGACACGAATCAAATTGATTTTGAAAAGATAAATGGCGCCAACATTCGGGTTTATGGCCTGGCGTTTACGGGAAAGATCATCATCAAGGAAGGATCATCGGTACGTGACTCGGCAATTACGGATGATTGCTATGATTTGAGCGATAACTTTATCGCAGTGCAGAAGTCTTTTGTAGATGGTGCCCGAATTTCAACGAAAGCTGTAGGCGATTCTATCTATGTATGTGGCAACGACGGAAAACCAGATACTTATACTTTTAGCAACAATTCCAAAGCCACTGAGGCCGGATATCGCTACGTGATTACCAACGCCAGTAGTTTGATACTCAGTATCGTGAATGGCAACAGCCAAAACCTTGATTTGCGGGGTTTCCGGGATTTGCGGGTCTACGGAGTATCCTTCTCCGGAAACTTCACCCTAACCACTAACCGGGTGTTGCAAACCGCCCAGATCTCTGATGGTTGTTCCAATATCTCGGACAATTTCTTGTCTGTATTCATCGATGTGCCCGATGGTGGACGCATCAGCGCCAGCAATGACTCAACCAACCTGCGTTTTTGCCCAGGAAAAGATGGCACAAGCTTGCGGATGAAAACCACGAGCCGTTCAAGGGCTGGATTTGCATATGTTCTTACGACTACCGATACAATTGTACGCCAGATTGTACGTACTGATCGGATTGATTTGAGCCGTGAACCCGAAGGCAGCTACCTGATTTTCGGCCTTTCCTACACCGGACTTGATCGCATCAGTATCGGTAAAAAATTCAAGTTAAAAGATACCCTGGCCAACAATTGCTTCGATTTGGCAGACAATGTAGTTCGGGTCATTCGAGGTGGAGAAGTTGACGGAGGACGCATCAGCACCACCGGCACAGAAAGCACTTTTTATGCTTGTCCAGGAGATGGATTTTCGGATGCCATTCCCGTTTTCCCTCCTGAGGTTTTGATTGGAGAAGCATACCGAATCGTCATTACCGATGACCGCAACAGGGTATTGTTTCCTGATGTGGAGTCCATTTTGATCGACTTTGAACGTTCTCCTGAAGGAACTTATCGCATTTGGGGGATCTCACATACCGGAGAATTCAGGGTACAGTTTGGGCAAAATATCCTCAATACACCATTGAGCACAGATTGCTACGACTTATCTGAGAATTTCTTTACCATTGTAGTCCAAAAACCCAAAGGTGGAACCATCAGCACTGCCAGCGG
>NZ_JBBAKG010000029.1:30812-72421 GCF_040403615.1 Haliscomenobacter sp.
ACAATTGTTTCCAATTGTCAAGCAATTTTATGAAGATCACGTTAGGAAATGGGTTGGAAACACCAAAATCTCCGGAGCTGCAATTGAACGCACCGGCTCAAAAGACAGCTGCTCAACCTAGCATGTTGCTCAATATTTACCCCAATCCGACTAGGTCGGATTTGTACTTGAATTTCGAGAATCATGCAGAAAGCACCTCGCGTGCTACCGTACGCATCATGCATCCAACCGGAACGGTTTTGCGACAGTTGTCTCTGGATGCGGTACCCGGAAAAAATGCCTCCTCATTGAATGTACAGAGTATGCCGATTGGCTGGTATTTACTGGAAGTTCAACTGAATGGCGAGCGCCAGGTTGTTAAATGGATGAAGCAGGATTAAGACAATGGAAAATCGGAGTGGGTAGCAGCATTGCCCACTTCGATTTTTCAACCGTTCTTTGATCCCAAAGTTCCTGCCATTCACTCCCCTACCCTTGCCGTTCGGCATCAATATCGCTTTCCTTTTTTTGATTGTCTATTTTTTTTCGATCTTGTCAGGCATACATTACAAACCTGACATGAAAAGAATCATTACCTCTATGCTCCTGGTTACCGGAAGCTTGTTCATGGCCATCGCCCAATCGCCCGCTAACCTGAGCATCGACAAGATCATGCAAGGCGATCGTTTTGTAGGTTTTTCACCCGAAAACATTTCCTGGGGAGAAGACAACAAAACCATTTACTTCAACTGGAATCCCAGCATGGATACCCTTGCTGCATTGTACAAAGTAGTACTGCCCAACGGCAAACCCGAAAAGGTAAGCCTGGAGGAGCAACGCAATACGATTGGCGGTGGCGTGTACAGCCGGGATTTTAGGCGCAAGGTTTTCAGCAGAAGTGGAGATATTTTTCTGTTGGAAGTAGCCTCTGGCAAAGTGCAACAAATCACCAATACCCTGGACAATGAAGGCAATCCACGTTTTAGTGGAGATGAAAAAAGCATTACCTGGCTGAGCAACAACAATCTCTTTGCCTGGGAAGCCGCAACCGGAGGCATTAGCCAACTCACCAATTTCCGCAGTAGCCAAACCCGCTCCAGTGCCAAGCCACTCGAAAACGAAGAATGGCTCAAGGAAGACCAAATGGACTTGTTTGAGGTACTCCGCTGGCGCAAAGGCCAACGCGACGCCCGCGAACGCTTGAACAAGTCACTTCAAGTCAAACGCCCCAAGGAAATCAATGCGGGCAGCAGACTCGTTGGAGGTATCCAGGCCAGTCCGGATTTGCGTTTCGTTACGTTCCGCTACACCAAACGCGCTGAATCCAAAAATACCGATGTACCCAATTACGTGAGCGAATCAGGTTTCACCGAAGACATTTCCTCCCGCACCAAGGTTGGCGCTCCACAGGATACCTATGAATTTGGCATCTACGACCGCACCCGGGATACCTTTTACCTGATTGACACCAAAAAGATCGAAGGCATTTACGACAAACCCGCTTTCCTGAAAGAATACCACCGGGGAGACAAACCCTACAATCCCAAATACGACAAGCCCCGCGAAGTAGTGATTACTGGGCCCGCTTTCTCCGACGATGGCAAAGCCGTAGTTTCCATACGGGCACTCGACAGCAAAGACCGCTGGATCATGCTCCTGGATTTGCCCACTGGACAGCTCAAACTCCTCGAACGCCAGCACGACGATGCATGGATTGGCGGCCCCGGAATTGGTGGTTTTGGAGGTGGCGTAGGTTGGTTACCCGACAATCAAACCATCTGGTACCAATCTGAAGCAACTGGATATTCACACTTGTACACCCTCAATGTAGCAAATGGAACCAAAAAAGCCTTGACCAGCGGCAACTTTGAAGTCCTGGAATCCAGTCTTTCGCGCGATGGCCAATCTTTTTTCCTGACCGCCAGTGCCGAAGGTCCACACGAGCGCCATTTTTACAAACTGCCTGTTTCAGGCGGTAAACTGGAAAAGATAACTACCCTGAAAGGCGGCAATGAAGTCGTTCTCTCTCCCGATGAAAGCACCCTGGCCATTCGTTATTCCTACAGCAACCAGCCCTGGGAATTGTATTGGATGCCCAATAAAATCGGCGCAACGCCATTGCAATTGACCAGTTCTACCACTGCGGCCTTCAAAGCCTACCCTTGGCGGGCGCCAGAAATTGTGTGGTTCACTGCACGGGATGGCGTAAAAGTGCCTGCTCGTTTGTACAAGCCCAACAAGGCTGCAGCATCCCGTCCTGCGGTAATATTTGTGCACGGTGCGGGTTACTTGCAAAACGTACACCAGTGGTGGAGTACTTATTTCCGGGAGTTCATGTTCAACAACTTCCTGGCCGATCAGGGTTACACCGTGCTGGACATCGACTATCGGGGCAGTGCAGGTTATGGCCGCGATTGGCGTACTGCAATCTATCGCCACATGGGCGGCAAAGACCTGGATGACCATGTAGATGGCGCAAAATACCTGGTGAGTACCCAAAAGGTCAATCCCCAAAACATCGGCCTCTACGGAGGTTCTTACGGAGGTTTCATCACGCTGATGGCACTTTTCAACGCTCCAGAAACTTTCAAAAGTGGGGCAGGATTGCGCTCGGTGACCGATTGGGCACATTACAACCACGGTTACACTTCCAATATTCTAAACACGCCAGTGGAAGACAGCCTGGCCTACCGCCGCAGTTCACCAATATATTTCGCCGAGGGACTCAAGGGCAACCTCTTGATGTTGCACGGCATGGTGGATGTGAATGTGCATTTTCAGGACATTGTCCGGCTTTCTCAAAAATTGATCGAGTTGAAAAAAGACAAGTGGGAGTTGGCGGTTTTCCCCGTCGAAGACCATGGTTTTGTAGAGCCCAGCAGTTGGGCAGATGAGTATAAGCGGATTTTCAAGTTGTTTGAAGGGACCTTGAAATGAGGCTTTAGGGTCTTAGATTATTTCAGTGATTTAACTCACATTACTCAGGCAGCTTCGCTGATTCGATTTTTCACCACCTTAGACACTTCAGACACTTGAGATGCACCTTAGAATCCAAGCTGTATTGCCTCAGGTGACTCTTAGGTGTCTGAAGTGCCTAAGGTGGTGAATAAATACAGCAGCGAAGCTGCCTACGGATGTGAAGATTAAAAGAAAGCCTTTGATTTCTGAGAAAAATATTCTTGTTATTCCAGAAACATGTAGTCAGAAAATTTTAACTGAGTAAAAATAAAATCCAACAATTTAACTAAGCATTACCCAATCCTCTATTTTAACGCTAACTTTCCAGTCGAAACACCTGAATACCATGATCGGACTGATTCAAGTAGTCATTGGACTTGTTTTTTTATTGCTGCTGTTGAGCCTTTTGGTGACCACCATTATGGAGCTCATTTCCTCAATGTTTGCACTGCGTGGACAAAACCTGGAGAAGGCCATCCGCAATATGCTGGCAACGGGTTTGAAAGAAGGTGAGCTTTTTCAAAGCTTCAAGAGCAATGCGCTTTACAAACAATTGAGCAATTACCGAGGCAATGCCAAATCACGCCCCCCCTCCTACCTCAGCGCCGAGAATTTTCAATCCATTCTGATGGACCTCATCCTCAATGGCGAAGATTCTGGCAAATTGACGCAAAAGATTGAGGAGCTGCCCAACGAAGAACTCAAAAAAGTCTTGAAACAGTTGCTCAACGATGCGGGCTATGAATTGGAAGAATTCAAAACCAAAATGCGCAATTGGTTCAACGATGTGATGGATCGCGCTGCCGGTTGGTACAAGCGAAACATTCAAATTCTGGTCACTTTTGTCGGACTGGTGGTGGCCATTGTATTCAATGCCGACACCATCTCTTTATACCAGCGCCTGGAGTCCAACCCTGAAGAGTTGAAAGAGATTGTATCCATGGCCGAAGCCTATGCCAAAAAATCTGACCTGGGTATTCAAAGTGGTGGAACGGTAGAACAGCAATGGGAGCAAGTGAATAACTTGATCAATGACGAAATCAACCAGGCCAAATCCCCGCTTGGATTGGGCTGGCACCCAGAAGAATTGCAAGGTATGACCCCCAGCGATTGGGTCATCAAAGTATTGGGTTGGATTGTCACCGCATTGGCGGTTTCCCTTGGTGCCCCTTTCTGGTTTGACCTTTTGAAAAAATTGGTCAATATTCGCTCGTCGGGCAATCAGCCTGGCTAAGTGCCCATAAATTTAGGCTTTGATCAAAAAAGCGGTGACATGCAGTGTATGTCACCGCTTTTTCATTATTCTTTCAATTCTTCAAGAGCCAACCAGGCCATCAGTCCAGCACCCACTTTAAGCGCTTCCTCATCTATATCGAAAGTATCTGAGTGCACCGGAGAGGTAATTCCTCTGCTCACATTGCCCGTTCCCAAACGGTAAAAACAGGCGGGCAACTCTTGAGAGTAATACGAAAAATCTTCCGCAGTAAGTCGAACCGGCAAGTCAACCACGTTTTCTGTGCCCAGGTAGGCTTCGGCAGCTTGGCGCATGCGCAAGGTCAGCGGCTCGTCATTGAGCAAACAAGGATAACCCACATCGATAAAAAAGTCGATTTTGCCTCCCATTCCTTCAATCAAATGCTCCGCCATGTGCTTCATCTTTTGGTGTGCAGCCCGGCGCCAAGTTTCGTCCATGGTACGGAAAGTGCCTTCGATCTTGACCTCATTGGGGATGATATTGGTAGCACCACCCGTTGAGTTGATCTTTCCAAAAGTCAGTACCGTTGGAATGGTCGGGTCGTTGTTGCGGCTGACAATCTGCTGCAAGGTGGTAATCAGGTGCGCGGCCATCAGAATGGGGTCGATGCAATCCTGCGGCATTGCGCCGTGACCACCTTTGCCCGTGATGGTGATGTAGAGTTCGTCGCAAGAGCCCATATAACGCCCTGCACGAAAGCCTACTTTGCCAGCTGCCAATGGCGGATGTACATGTTGACCAACAATAGAAGCCGGGCTGGGATCGTGCAACACACCCTCTTTGATCATCAGCGATGCCCCGCCAGGAAGGCGTTCTTCGGCAGGCTGAAAAATGAGCTTTATCGAGCCTTCCCAATCAGTGCGGGTTTCGTGCAGAATTCGTGCAGCGCCCAAGAGTGATGCGGTGTGTACATCGTGACCACAGGCATGCATTATGCCCGGATTTTGTGATTTGTAGGGTACGTCGTTGGCTTCCAGTATGGGCAAAGCGTCCATATCGGCCCTTAAGGCTACAATATTTTTGCTTGGATTGCGGCCTTCAATCAAGGCTACAACTCCCGTTCCAGCTATGCCAGTTTGGTGTGGAATTGCCCAGCTTTGAAGCTGAGTGGACACGAATTTTCCGGTTTCGTGTTCTTCAAAAGACAACTCGGGGTGTTGGTGGAGATGCCTGCGCATGGCCACGATTTTGGAGTGATGGGTGATTGCGAGTTGTTGGATTTTTTCCTTCAGCGTCATTGCTTTGCACATTTTTTCCAGCACAAAGATAGGACTAATGTAGCAGGATCGAAGTTTTTTTCGTATTGCCGAACGGAATTGGCTTCAATCCTGTTTATCGTCTTTGCGGAGCAAAAAACCTGGCCTACCTTTCACTTCTTCGTAAATGCGCCAAATGTATTCTGCCACGATGCCCAAACAAAACAACATCAAGCCATTGAAAAAGGCAACCAGGGTGATAATGGTGGTCCAGCCAGGAATAGCAAATCCAAAAAGATGGCTCTCTGCAAAAAAGCGGGCATAAATCAAAAACGGGATGGCCAACAGGCACAATAGCGAAATATTAAAACCAAGGTAGGTGATCGCCCTGATGGGAAAAGAGGACGACGCAAAAAAGGTGTCCTTTGCCAGGCGAACCTTTTTCTTCCAGGTCCAGCGGGATTTTCCTGGGCGGGAAGGGCGGTCATAAGGCACAAAAACTGGATCAAACCCCAGGCGCAATACCTCTACTACCGAAGAAGTATGAATCGGGTGAATGCTCGAATTCATAATGTCGATGATCTCGCGGTCGGCCAAAAAACCATCTGCCCCGCCAGGAGGAAAGGTTACCTCTGAAAGGGCATTCATGATTCTATAATAAGTATTGGAAAAAAGGTCGTTGAACCAGCCATCATTGCGGGAGGTTCGGTATGAAATCACCAGCTTGTGGCCTTTTTCCCACAAACGGTAGCATTCGATCATGGTTTCCAAAGGGCGTTGAAGGTCATCGGGCATAAAGGTGATGCACGCCCCTTTACAAACCGACATGCCGGCAAAATGCACATAAGGTGAAGTGTAATTGCGGCTCATGCGGTATACGTATACCCGCGAATCTTCGGCTGCAATGGCTTTCATCAATTGCCAGGTATCGTCTTTTGATCCATCGTCGATGATCAGCAATTCAAACGGGATCTGCTCATTTTCAAGACATTGGGTCAAAGCCTCATAAGCAGGGCGCAAACGTTTGGCACTATTGAAAGCGGGAATAAGCAAGGAAAGTAACTTTGGATTATTTTCAGTGTTCATGGAAACGAGATTTTAAACCAGTTCCTAAATTTTCAAGCCTTTCAATGCCCGAATGATAAACAACCAACTCAAAAAAGTCAGGATTGAACCCAACCAAAACGGTGCCGCAGGAAGCTGAAATGGTGCCGCTTCAGAAGTAAAATAAGCAAACAAATTGGTCATAATCAGCGGGCCAATCACCGAGGTTAGGCTCATCACACTGGTCAGCGCGCCCCGCAATTCGCCTTGTTCATTCATCGGAACCTGATTGGACATGATCCCTTGAAGTGCGGGCATGGCAATCCCACCAAGTGAGGCAATTACCGTTATGGCAAACATCATCCAGCCTTGGTTGGCCAGGGCAAACAACAAATAGCCAATGGCATATAGAATTAAACCCAATGAAATGGATCGAAAGTTACCCAGTTTGGGGATAACTGCTCTGGTGAGGCCGCCTTGTACTACGGCAGCCATTACGCCTACAAAACCTAGCGACAGGCCAATCATTTTTTCATTCCAACCAAATTTACTTATACAATAATAAGTCCAGGTGCTTTGGGTAGCAAAACCTGCAATCATGATGAGTATGTTGGGAAAAACCAGTCCAAGCACAATGGGGTAGCGCCGCAAATTCAAAAGTGAATTGATGGGATTGGAACGCGACCAATCAAACTTGCGGCGATTTTCTGGTTTCAGTGATTCTGGCAATATGAAATAGCCGTACAACCAGTTAAGCAAAGAAAGCGCTGCCGATACAAAGAATGGAACCCTGGATCCGTACGTCCCAAGAAATCCTCCCAAGACTGGCCCCAAAATAAATCCCAACCCAAATGCAGCGCCAATCAGGCCAAAATTTTGGGCCCGTTTTTCAGGTGCACTTACATCGGCAATGTAGGCTCCAGCGGTGGTGAAACTGGCACCAGTGATGCCTGCAATGATCCGCCCCACAAAGAGCCACGTCAAGGTTGGTGCAAAACCCATAACGATGTAATCGATCCCAAACCCAAACAAAGAAAACAGCAAAACCGGCCTCCGACCATACTGATCACTCAATCCACCTAGAATGGGCGAAAAAACAAACTGCATGGCAGCATACGCAAAAATCATCCAGCCTCCGTAACGTGCAGCAGAACTGAGTCCTTCGCCGCTGAGTTCCATGATCAATTTGGGAATAACCGGAATAATGATTCCCAAACCGATTACATCAATCAACATCGTGATGAAAATGAAAATCAGGGCAGAATCTTGTCGTTTTGCGCTCATTTCGTTTTGTTGCAGATTATGAAAAAGTATCATTTAGGTTATCGGCAGTAAAACTATAACAAAACCGTATTATTTTTACTCGGTATTTATTTTGAAATACCAAACACCCGCAGACATGAAAATAGAATTCACCCTTAACGGTTCCCCCCAATCGGTAGATGTACCTGAAAATATGCCCTTGCTGTGGGTAGTCCGGGACGTATTGAACCTGAAAGGAACCAAATTTGGTTGCGGCAAAGCCATGTGTGGTGCTTGTACCTTACACATCGATGGCGATGCCGTGCGCTCTTGCTCTTATTCCGCTCAAAACGCCCAAGGGAAAAACATCACCACCATTGAAGGACTTGCTCCAGAGGGCAGTCTGCATCCAGTGCAACAAGCCTGGATTGATGAAGTAGTACCGCAGTGTGGGTATTGCCAGCCAGGTTTTATGATGGCTGTTGCCAACTTGCTGGACAAAATCCCGAATCCAAGTGACGAAGACATCGACGACAACATCACCAATCTGTGCCGTTGTGGTACTTATTACCGCATGCGCAAAGCCATTCATCGGGCTGTCGCTTTGAAAAACAACCTTTAAACCGCATCCAACCATGGCAAAGAAAACATTCAATCGTCGTAAGTTCATCATCCGTTCTGGAGTTGGTTTAGGGGTACTTTTTGGCGTAGGTTTGCTTGGACGTGGGCCGCTGAGAAGAATGCTGGCTCAAACAGTCGAAGAAGCCATTCTGCCTTTTGACAATAAGTTTGATGCTTACATCTGGTTTGAAATCAAGCCAGACAATCAAATAATTTTACGCTCGCCCAAGGTCGAAATGGGTCAAGGAATTTTTACGGCATTGGCGCAAATTGCTGCTGAGGAATTAGAAGTAGACTGGGAAAAAATTACTGTTGTACATGCAAGTACAGCTCAAGGCCCTATTGACTTTGTTTCTACTGGTGGTAGCTTATCTGTATCAGGTCTTTACGAACCCTTGCGTGCCCTGGCAGCCACCATGCGTGAGATGCTGAAGGTCAACGCAGCTGAATTGATGGGGGTTTCCGTAAATGCGCTTTCGGCAAAAAATGGCGAAATTGCGGGGGGAGGCAAAACTATGACTTATGGAGAAGTTGCTGAAAAAGCCAGCAACTGGGACTTCAAAATTGACCCACCAACCCTGAAATCGAAAAGCCAGTTTAAGTTTATAGGCAAAGCATTGCCTAGGATTGACCTGGTCGCCAAAGTAAAAGGAGAGCCAATCTTTGGCATCGACGGTTCTTTCCCGGATATGCTTTATGGCTCGGTGCTGCGTCCTCCTGTAGTGGGAGCAAAATTCATCAGTGCCACGCCTGGAAAGGCCGCACAGATGCCCGGAGTGATCAAAGTAGTTATTGAAAAGGATTTTATCGGCGTGGTGGCCGAATCCCGAGTTCAGGCCGAAGATGCCAAACACCAAGTGGACGTCAAATGGCAGATGCCAGAAAAATTGCTTCAACAGGCCGATGTGGATGCGTTGATCAAAGTAGGCGCTGGCAATGACGTGGTCATTCAAACCGAAGGAAGTGTAGCATTAACGGGTGAAAACGTTTTTACCAGAGAATACTTCACTCCAATGGGGGCACACGCGCATATTGAACCCAACGGTGCTTCGGCGCATTACCAAAATGGCAAAGCTACCGTAAAACTCAGTACTCAAGTGGCCAACCTCACCCGCAAAGAAGTTGCCAAAGCCCTGAACATTAAGGAAGAAGACGTGGATGTACAGCCCCAATACCTGGGTGGAGGATTTGGTCGCCGCTTGGAAACCCCTCATGCCGTTGAGGCAGCACTTCTATCCAAAGCAGTTGGCAAACCCGTTCATGTGTTTTTTGAACGGACCGAAGAGTTTCAAAATGGCATTTTGCGCCCACCTTCACACAACGTACTCAAGGCTAAATTGAACAAAGACGGCAATATCGAATCCATCGAACACCATACCGCCAGTAGCGATGTGGCTTTTGATAGTTCACTTCTGTCTGTTTTTTTACCGATGAGCAATGATGTAGCCAAAGCGGTGGTAGGTGCCGACTTTGGTGCCTGGCGAGGCGGAATGATCCAATACAAGGCGATTCCCAATTACAAAACGGTGGCCTGGCATGCTGAGCTTCCTTTCAAAACCAGTTGGTGGCGTGGACTGGGGCTTTTGTCCAACACTTTTGCCATCGAATCCTTTATGGATGAACTGGCCCACGAAGCCAAGCAAGATCCGTTGGCGTTTCGCCTAAAACACCTCGCCGACAACGAAAAGGGTAAATTGTTGAAAAGTGTGCTGAAAGCCGCTGCAAAACAAGCCGAATGGGACAAACCTCTTCCTGCTGGAAAAGCGCGTGGGATTGCCTGTTCTATCGATGTTGGCACTCCAGTTGCCCAAATCGCTGAGGTAGAAATCAAAGATGGAAAAATCAAGGTCAACAAGGTGATATGTGCCATCGATCCCGGACTGATCATCAACCCCGACGGGGTTAAAGCCCAAACTGAAGGAGCCATCATCATGGGCCTGAGCGCCAGCATGTTTGAAGAGATTACCATCAAAGATGGCAAAATGCAACCCAATACCTTTGGTTTTTATCAAATGGCCTTCATCCGGGATGCCCCTGATATTGAAGTGGTATTGCTATCCAGTGGTGAAAATCCTCGCGGAATGGGCGAACCGCCCATCGGCCCCATCGGAGCAGCAATTGCCAATGCAGTGTTTCAATTGACTGGCAAAAGATTGAATCGCATTCCTTTGAAACTGGAGGAGTAAAGGTGATTTTACGACAAGACTATAAAAAAGCAAAGGGTAAAGCCTCGCATGAAACTTTACTCTTTGCTTTTCTATACAGGTAGTAACTATTTACCCAATGCCTTCAGTACGGTATGTCCCAATTCTGCTGGAGACTTCACCACGTGGATACCGCACTCTTCCATGATTTTCATTTTGGCTTCTGCTGTATCTTCAGCCCCACCGATGATCGCACCGGCGTGACCCATTTTACGGCCTTTAGGCGCAGTTTGACCCGCGATGAAACCGATCACAGGCTTGGTACCGTGCGCTTTCACGTAGTACGCTGCTTCTGCTTCCATGCCGCCGCCGATTTCACCAATCATGATGATGGCTTCGGTTTCAGGATCGTTCATCAACAATTCAACCGCTTCTTTGGTAGAAGTACCTACGATGGGGTCTCCACCGATACCGATGCAAGTAGACTGACCCAAGCCAGCTTTGGTCACTTGATCCACGGCTTCGTAAGTCAAAGTACCAGAGCGAGAAACGATGCCGATGGTACCTTTGCGGTGAATGAAGCCGGGCATGATGCCACACTTCGCTTCGTCAGGAGTGATTACGCCTGGACAGTTAGGGCCGATCAGGCGACTATCGCTGTTGTCGACATAAGCTTTTACTTTCACCATATCCTGTACCGGAATACCTTCCGTAATACAGATGATGACTTTGATGCCGGCATCAGCAGCTTCCATGATGGCATCAGCAGCAAATGGAGGCGGTACAAAAATCACCGATACATCTGCTCCACCCAGTTTTACGGCTTGCTCAACCGTATCCCAAACTGGTTTATCCAAATGGGTCGTTCCTCCCTTGCCCGGAGTAACCCCACCAATCAAGTTTGTTTTGTACTCCAACATCTGGGTACCATGGAAAGTACCTTCCTTGCCAGTGAATCCCTGTATAATGATTCGGGAATCTTTGTTAACGAGAACCGCCATTTTTTATTCAATTTTTAGGGTTTCAGCTTTTAGGGTTACTCGCCACCAGGCGCCTCGACTTCGCTTGGCGACCGGTGGCGAGTAACCCTAAAACTTAAAACTTATTTTTCTTCTTCAATAATAAACACATCCTCCCCTTCCTTTTTCATGTAGTACTTTTCCCGGGCAAACTGTTCGCCATTTCTTTGCAGGTTTTTGCGCTCGCGCTTGGCCTCCTGAATTTTTTTGGCGTAGTAAGCCTTGTCCTGCTCCAACTTGTCTTTTGTCTTTTGCAATCTCCATTGGGTGATCACATCGTGCTTGTCGATGAAAATCATCCAGAAAAAGAAAACCGTCAACAACAGAATGTACCGATTCCGAAACGGTGCCGGAATCAGGTTGACAAAAGGTTGGATTGGATTCGTACTCATGAATTTTCAGATTTTTTCGGAATACCCGTCGGGGCGGCCCTATGTGGCCGCCCGGTAGGGGCAACCACGTAGGGAGGGCAAACCACGTAGGGTTTCCCCTACCGCCAACGGAAAATGCTTGCTCCAGGATAAACCGCTGCTTCAGCCAGTTCTTCTTCGATGCGCAGCAACTGGTTGTATTTAGCGACCCGATCAGAACGAGACAAAGAGCCTGTTTTGATTTGTCCTGTATTCAATGCAACGGCTAAATCGGCGATGGTAGTATCTTCAGTTTCGCCAGAACGGTGGCTCATTACCGAAGTATACGCATTGCGGGTAGCCAAATCGACAGCCTGAATGGTTTCAGTCAAAGTACCGATCTGGTTGACCTTGATCAAAATAGAGTTGGCTGCATTTCTGTCAATACCTTGGCGTAGGCGCTTGGTGTTGGTTACAAAGAAATCGTCACCTACAATTTGCAGGCGATTGCCCAACACCTTGGTCATTTCTGCCCAGGTATCCCAATCGTCTTCTGCCAAACCATCTTCGATCGATACGATCGGGTATTTGTCTACCCAGCCTTTCCAGTAGCTGATCATTTCTGATGAAGTCAGTTTGTCGCCACTGGATTTGTGGAAGTGGTATACTTTTTCTTCTTCGTTGTAAAACTCAGATGCAGCAGCGTCCATAGCGATGAAGATGTCTTCACCTGGGCGGTAGCCCGCCACTTCAATCGCTTTCAACACGATTTCGATGGCTTCTTCGTTGGATTTGATGTTGGGGGCAAAACCGCCTTCATCACCTACGTTGGTAGAATAACCGCTTTTCTTCAATACGTTTTTGAGGTGGTGGAAAACCTCAGCTCCCCAGCGCAGTGCCTCAGAAAAAGTAGGTGCGCCAATTGGCATGATCATGAATTCCTGGAAATCGATGCTGTTGTCTGCGTGAGAACCACCGTTGAGGATGTTCATCATCGGAACAGGCAGGGTAACTGCATTTACACCACCTACGTAGCGGTACAAGGGCTGTCCGCTGGCTTCAGCTGCTGCTTTGGCCACGGCCAAAGAAACACCCAGAATGGCGTTGGCACCCAGTTTGCCTTTATTTTCGGTACCATCCAGCTCGATGAGCAGCTTGTCGATGTATACTTGCTCAGTGGCATCCAGACCGATCAGTTCATCTGCAATCTCTTCGATTATATTGCTGACTGCTTTGGTTACGCCTTTGCCGAGGTACTGGCTTTTGTCATTGTCACGGAGCTCCACAGCTTCATGCTTACCAGTAGAAGCGCCAGAAGGAACGGCGGCACGGCCAAAGTAGCCGTCTTCAGTGGTTACTTCTACTTCTACAGTTGGGTTGCCGCGGGAATCCAGGATTTGCCGGGCGTGAACATCAACAATGGTACTCATAAGTCGTTGTGTTGTTTGGTGAAAAAGGTGCGCCGAATCCCTCCGGCCAGTGGTTTATTGCATCATTTTGACGAAATCGTCAAAGAGATATCGAGCATCGTGTGGTCCAGGAGCTGCCTCCGGATGGTACTGTACGGAGAAGGCTTTTTTGTCCTTCACCCGAATGCCCTCAATGGTATCGTCATTGAGGTTCACGTGGGTAATTTCTACCCGTTCGTTGGCCGTAATGGCCTTGGGATCTACCGCAAAACCGTGGTTTTGGCTGGTGATCTCACAATGCCCTGTCAGCAGGTTCTTGACCGGGTGGTTGATGCCCCGGTGGCCGTTGAACATCTTGTAGGTCGGAATGTCCAGCGCCAGTGCCAGCAATTGATGCCCCAAACAAATGCCGAAGATCGGCTTGTCTTGCTGGAGAATCTCTTTGGCGGTACTGATCGCATAATCCATCGCTGCCGGATCGCCAGGGCCATTTGAAAAGAAAAAGCCGTCTGGATTGAACTCCTGCAACTCAGGCAAACGGGTTTTGGCCGGAAATACTTTGAGGTAACAACCGCGTTGGGCCATGCATTCCAGGATGTTTCGCTTGGTACCAAAATCAAGTACTGCCACCCTGTACTGCGCATTGGGGTCGCCAATGAGGTAGGCCTCAGTGGTGCTTACTTTGGAGGCCAGCTCCAAACCGTCCATTGAAGGTACTTGAGCCAGCTGCTTTTTCAATGCTGCAATATCCAAAATTTCGGATGAAATAATGGCATTCATCGCACCTTTGTGGCGAATGTGGCGCACAATTGCACGGGTATCGACATCAGAGATGCCTACCAGCGATTCATGCTCAAAATAATCCTGGATATCGTCGTCGGCTTGCTGGCGAGAATACTGCGTGGTGAAGTTTTTGCAGATGAGTCCGGCAATTTTGATGCTGCCCGATTCCACTTCACTGTTTTTGGTGCCATAGTTCCCGATGTGGGCGTTGGTGGTCACCAACAATTGGCCATAGTAAGAAGGATCCGTAAAAATTTCCTGGTATCCGGTCATCCCGGTATTGAAACATATTTCTCCGGTGGTGGTTCCAATTTTTCCGGCAGCTTTGCCGTGGTAAACTGTCCCATCTTCCAGTAACAAGATTGCAGGGGTATAATTGGGTTCCTTGCTGTACTTATCTTCCATCTCATCAATTTGGCTGCAAAATTAGTGATTGATTGGGAAAGATTGGAAGGAAATGTGCAGATTGGTGAATTTTTTCTGTAGGACTAAAAAATGGCTATCGAATAGGATCTCATTTCTTCATACAAAAAAAGGCGACACCAAAACCTTGGTATCGCCCTTTTTCTGAAATCAGCAGCCAAACTGGCTTATTCCTTATCTTCAGGTGTTTCGGCAGCAGCCTCTTCAGTTGTATCGACAACCTCAGTTGCTTCCGTTTCCACCACTTCAGCAGTTGTTGTTTCGGTTTTGCCTTTGGCACCACTACCCCGGCGAGAACGACGTACTTTGTTGGTAGTCTTCGTTTCTGCACCACCTGGATTGTACAGGTCGTTGAAGTCAACAAACTCAATCATGGCCATATCCGAAGCATCACTTCTGCGGAAACCGATTTTGATGATGCGCAGGTAACCACCTGGGCGATCGCCAATTTTTGGTCCGACTACGTCAAACAACTCCTTGATCGCTTCCTTGTTCTGAAGGTAGCTGAACACTACGCGGCGGTTGTGGGTAGAGTCGTCTTTAGCTTTGGTCACCAACGGTTCCATGTGAACGCGCAATGCCTTTGCTTTGGCCAAGGTAGTCGTGATCCGCTTGTGCGTGATCAGGGCAATGGTCAGGTTCGCCAACAGTGCCTGACGGTGCTCAGCCTTACGGCCAAGGTGGTTGTGTTTTTTTCCGTGTCTCATTTTATTGAGTTGTTGTCTTCGCAACACCGTGCAGATGATTTGCACAGGTTATTGCAGGGTGCACGACCTGAGTCGCGCGGGTTCATCGAATGCCCACGACTAAAGTCATGGGTTTATACTTGGATAGGTTGCCTTGAATCTCCCACGGCTAAAGCCATGGGTTGCATCCTATGTGGGCTCCCACGACTGAAGTCGTGGGTTGCCATCTATTCTTCGTCGAGTTTGTACTTGGACAAGTCCATACCGAAGGTGAGTCCTTTTTCTTGCAGGAGTTCTTCGATTTCAACGAGTGATTTTTTACCGAAGTTGCGGAACTTGAGCAATTCGTGGGTGTCGTAGTGTACCAATTCAGCCAAGGTGTTGATTTTAGCTGCCTTGAGACAGTTGTAAGCACGAACCGAAAGATCCAGATCTTCGAGTGAAGTTTTCAGCAGCTTGCGCATGTGGAGGATGTGCTCATCCACAATGTTGTCTTCGCGGCTGGAAGCATCATCGAAAGTAATGTTTTCGTCGGTGATCAGCATCAAGTGCTGGATCAGGATACGCGAAGCTTCCTTGATGGCATCTTCCGGGTGGATGGTTCCGTCCGTTTTCACCTCGATGGTCAGCTTTTCATAATCCGTACGTTGGCCTACCCGCGTATTTTCAATGCGGTAAGACACGTTTTTGATGGGTGTGTAGATGGCATCTACCGGGATTACTCCGATTGGTGCATCTTTCGGCAAATTGTCATCTGCTGGAACATAACCACGACCTTTGGTAATGGTAAATTCCACCTCAAGGTTGACGAAAGGCTCCATCGTACACAACAACAGCTCAGGGTTCATCACCCGGAATGCATTGGTGTGGTCTTCGATGTCTCCTGCCCGAAATTCTTCTTTACCATTGATGGTTAAGTAGACTTTTTCGGTGTTGACGTCATCGTCTCCTGAAATCTTTTTCAGGCGAACTTGCTTGAGGTTCAAGATGATCTCCACTACGTCTTCTACTACGCCACGAATGGTACCGAATTCATGATCGACACCTGCGATGCGCACAGCAGAAATTGCATAGCCTTCCAAAGAAGAAAGCAACACTCGGCGAAGAGAGTTCCCTACAGTTTGACCGAAGCCTGGTTCAAGGGGTTTAAACTCAAAAAGACCTTCAAAATCGTTTGCTTTTTGCATTACGATCTTATCCGGCTTCTGGAAATTAAGAATGCTCATATGCGGAATATGGACTTTGAGAAGGATTAAATGACCGGTCTCTGAACGCAGGAACGTCTTCCAGCGTTGATCCAAACAAAGTATGTTAAAGCACCTAAAGGCTTTATTTTATAGCCCTGAACGGATTGTTTTCCAGCTATAAAATAAAACCTTTGTGTACCAAAACGATGCGATTACTTAGAGTACAATTCGACAATCAGCTGCTCATTGATCTTCTCTGGAATCATTTCCCGAGAAGGATATTCGATGAAGCGGCCTTCAAGTTTGTCAGGGTTGAACTCCAACCAAGTATATTTGCGTGACTCAGAGCCACGGTTAGCAACGCTATCCTTAATAATGTCCATGCTCTGTGACTTACCACGAATGGAGATCACGTCATCTGGACGCAACTGATGCGAAGGGCTGTTGGACACAATACCGTTGACCAGGATGTGTTTATGGCTTACCAATTGACGGGCACCACTGCGGGTACGCGCCAAACCAAGGCGAAAAACCACGTTGTCCAAACGAGCTTCGAGTAATTTGAGCAACCATTCACCGGTTACCCCGTGCTTGGCTGTAGCTCTTTCAAAAGTGCCTCGGAACTGACGCTCCAAAACACCATAAATATATTTAGCCTTTTGCTTTTCAGTCAACTGAACCGCGTAATCAGAACGCTGTTTGCGCTTGCGGCTTTGTCCATGCTGTCCAGGAGCAAATTTGCGGCGTTCAAAGTATTTATCTGGACCGTAGATGGCTTCTCCGAACGATCTTGCTTTCTTGGTCTTTGGACCCGTATATCTTGCCATTGTGATGAATTGCTTTTAATGATTATACACGTCTACGTTTCGGAGGGCGGCAGCCATTGTGGGGAACCGGCGTTACATCTTTAATTTTCGTAACACGGATGCCAGCTTGGTCAAGCGCGCGGATAGCGGCTTCACGGCCAGAGCCCGGACCTTTAACGAAAACTTCAGCAACACGCATGCCCGCATCGTAAGCTACCTTACCTGCATCTGTCGCAGCCACCTGAGCGGCATAAGGGGTGTTCTTTTTAGAACCTTTAAAACCCGACTTACCTGCTGAAGACCAGGATATTACCTGGCCAGTTTTGTTTGTTATAGAGACAATGATGTTGTTGAATGTCGCTTGTACAAATGCGTACCCTTCGGATTCAACTTTAACATTGCGCTTCTTAACTTTCTTATTCGCCTTTGCCATTTAAAAATGTTTTTGAATCAGGCACATAAAAGAACAGTGAAGTTGTTTTGGCGGATTTCCCACGGTTCAAACTGTGAGTTGGCCCCAAAAGCTTCGACTTCTTCTATGCCGATATTACTTGGTTGCTTTCTTCTTATTAGCCACCGTTTTACGTGGGCCTTTACGCGTACGAGCATTCGTACGGGTACGTTGTCCACGCAGAGGTAGTCCTTTACGATGACGCAATCCGCGGTAACAGGCAACGTCCTGCAAGCGCTTGATACTCATCGTAACTTCTGTCTTAAGTTCACCTTCAGTTTTGTACTCGGAAGTGACGATGCGAGAGATCTCGCGAATGTTTTCGTCAGTCCAAGCTTCCACTTTAATATCCTCACTCACGTCAGCTTTAGCCAATACTTGCTTTGCGGTGGTTGAACCAAC
The DNA here is from genome assembly GCF_040403615.1 of Haliscomenobacter sp. Lineage (NCBI taxonomy): Bacteria > Pseudomonadati > Bacteroidota > Saprospiria > Saprospirales > Haliscomenobacteraceae > Haliscomenobacter > Haliscomenobacter sp. Next base: position 48,768 of record NZ_JBBAKG010000029.1, read on the forward strand.
GCCAAAGATATAAGTAAGGGCAATAACGCCGCGCTTGTGTCTTGGTAAATCGATACCTGCGATACGAGCCATCTTCGTGTGCTTTTGATGATCCAAACAAAACTAGGGATTAACCCTGGCGTTGCTTAAGCTTTGGATTTTTCTTGTTAATGATGTAAACCTTGCCTTTTCTGCGAACGATCTTACAATCGACAGATCGTTTCTTAACAGATGCTCTAACTTTCATGGTTCGAGTAGTTTATCAGGTATTTACAAACAGAGGATGGTAATTACTTGTAGCGGTAAATGATGCGTCCCCTCGTTAAATCGTAAGGAGACATTTCCACCGAAACTTTGTCACCTGGAAGAATTCGGATGTAGTTCATCCGCATTTTTCCGGAAATGGTGGCAATGATTTGGTGATCATTTTCGAGCCGCACCCTGAACATTGCGTTGGAGAGTGCTTCTTCAATAATCCCGTCTTGTTTGATCAAATCTTTTTTAGCCATAGTCCGATTTCGGAGTGCAAAGATAAGCATGTTTGCTTATTTTCCTCCTCATTCAGTGAAAAAAATTACAGTAAACAGACAATAATCCTTATTAGGCTGGTTCTAAGGCCATTGCCCCTTTCAAACTCACTGCTCTAACCTCGCCATTCCTGGATATTGCTTCCTCAATGGGTACATGATTAGAGAGTATATCTGCTTTGTTGCGGCGCACCACAACGGTGTGTTCATAATGCGCGGAAGGTTGGCGATCTTTGGAAGCTACCGTCCAACCATCTTTAGCAGTGACAACTTCCTTTTTACCCAAGTTAACCATGGGCTCGATTGCGATAACCAATCCTTCTTGTAGTTTGATGCCTTTTCCCCGTTTACCGTAATTGGGAACTTCAGGATCTTCATGCAGGTTTCGGCCTACACCATGCCCCACCAATTCTCTTACGATTCCATAATGGAATTCCTTCTCCACGTAGTTTTGGATAGCGAAGCTAACGTCACCAATCCGACGACCCGATACGGCCTGTTCTATGCCCTTGTACAGCGATGTTTTGGTAACCCGACACAGTTCCATCACTTTGTCATTTACATTGCCTAGCGGGAAAGTGTAGGCTGCATCGCCAAAAAAACCATTCCATTGTACTCCGCAGTCAACCGATACAATATCTCCATCTTTGAAGATGATGGAATCGGTAGGAATGCCATGTACAACCTGCTCATTGATGGAAACGCATAGCGTAGCGGGAAATCCCCGATACCCTTTGAATGCGGGGTGTGCCCCATGATCACGAATCAAAGTTTCAGCGGCATCATCAATCTCTTTGGCAGTAATTCCAGGACGAATGATGGAAGCCACATGCGCCAAAGCGTCGCAAACCAGCAGACAGCTTTTGCGAATGAATTCTACCTCTTCGTCCGTTTTGTAATATACCATAGCGCCAAAATTGAGGCTGAGCAACGTATGCATTCTGCGATGCGGCACTAAAGCTCAGGATAATTAGCAATTAAAGGCGACTGGCAATTTCACCAACCGCCTTTAATCAAGCGAATTTTCTGTGAAAAACCCGGTTATATAGAGTCACCAATACCTTGGAGACGGCTTTGCGATGCACGTCCCTGAATCCGGCCAGATTTGGCCAGACCTTCGTATTTACGCATCAACAAGTGGCTTTCAATTTGCTGCAACGTATCCAGAATAACGGAAATCATGATCAATACCGATGTTCCTCCAAAGAATACCGCGAAGTTGCGATTGATTCCAATCGCAGACGCGAATGCTGGCAAAATAGCGATGAGTCCCAAAAACACCGCACCTGGCAGGGTAATCCGCGAGGTAATGGCATCAATGTAATCAGCAGTAGGCTGACCAGGCTTCACCGAAGGAATGAAAGCATTATTGCGTTTCAGGTATTCCGCGTAGTTCTGAGGGTTGACAATCAAAGCCGTGTAGACATATGTAAATACAACGATCAACAAGAAGTAGATTACGTTGTAAGGTACACTTGTAAAGTCACTCAAAGCAGCCAACCATCCAGTAGATGTAACACCACCTGTAGAACTAAACTGAGAAGCAGTAGTGGGCAGGAACATCAAAGCCTGAGCAAAGATGATAGGCATTACACCAGAAGCATTGAGTTTGAGCGGAATAAAATCCTGTTCAGATCTCATGTCTGTTCCACTGGCACGTCCAACGGCTTTTTTGGCCATTTGGATGGGTATCTTTCGAACTGCCTGGATAATCATAATGGAGAGCAACACAACTCCGAACCACAGCGCCATTTCGACCACAAAGAACAACAAGCCATTGCTGTCCAACTGAGATTGGAATTCGAATCCCAGCGCGAACGGAAGACGTGCGATGATACCGGCCATGATGATCAACGACGTACCGTTGCCCAAACCGCGGTCGGTAATCCGCTCGCCCAACCACATCGCAAATACCGTACCGGCAGCCAGGATGATGATGTTGGAAAACCAGAAAATACCTTGAGGAATATTGGGATCAACTGCTTTCAGGAAGAACAGGTACCGCAGGTATCCGCCACCCTGAACCAGGGTAATGGCAACGGTCAGCAAACGTGTGATGGAATTCAGCTTTTTGCGGCCAGATTCTCCTTCTTTGGATTGCAAACGTTGGAAATACGGAACTGCAAAGCCCAACAACTGAATGATAATCGATGCCGTAATGTAGGGCATGATACCCAGTGCGAAAACGGAGGCCTGACTAAAGGCACCGCCTGTAAAGGCATTGATCAACCCCAAAAGTGAGTTGTCATCATTTTGGGATTGTGCTTTCAGTACTGAAGGAAGCACGCCCGGAAGGACGATAAAGGAGCCCACCCGGAAAATGAAAATCATTCCCAAAGTGAACAAGATGCGCGTACGCAATTCCTTGATCTCCCAAATGTTACGCAGAGTGGTAAAAAACCTTTTCATCGTTCAGAATTAAGCGATGTTGATGCTTCCGCCAAGCTTTTCAATAGCTTCCTTGGCAGATGCAGAACAAGCGTGTACACTTACGTTTAACTTAGCAGTCAGTTCACCAGCACCTAGGATTTTTACTTTATCCGTGCGACTGATGTACCCCTTTTCGAGAAGCCATTCTTTAGAGATGGTATCTAGATTGAATTTTTCAGCAAAGTCCTGGAGTTGACCAAGATTAAACGGTACGTAGCTCACGCGGTTTGGGTTTTTGAACCCTACTTTTGGCAAACGCATTTGCAACGGCATCTGACCGCCTTCAAAGTTACGTTTGGTGTAGTGTCCAGAACGAGACCCATCCCCTTTGTGACCACGAGTAGAAGTACCTCCGTGACCAGATCCCTGACCACGTGCAATACGTTTTCTACTTTTGTTAGAACCTTCTGCAGGTTTCAAATTATGCAATTCCATTGCATTATGTTTTGAGCAAATCAGCGATGAAGATGCAAGTTATAAAAAATAACTGTTTCTCGCTGAGCGTTGCCATTTGTCAAAGAAATTATTCCTTCACATCTTCCACCTTCACGAGGTGGGCTACAACCCGAACCATTCCTAAAATCTGTGGAGTAGCTTCATGCACTACTGTTGAACTTATCTTGTTCAGCCCGAGAGCTGTCATGGTAAGTTTTTGATTTTTAGGACGATCGATCGTGCTTTTGACCTTGGTAATTTTGATCTTAGCCATGATCTTCTTGTTTTAAGCATTTACAAAACGATGCGGACATGGCGCCCGATCAACCATTGAACATTTTATCCAAAGAGATATTCCGTTGTTTGGCAATTACACCTGGATCACGCAGCAGAGAAAGCGCCGTAATGGTAGCTTTTACTACGTTGTGAGGGTTAGAAGAACCCTGTGATTTTGCCAATACATTGTGAATACCTGCAATTTCGAGTACGGCACGCATGGCACCACCCGCAATTACACCTGTACCATCGGAAGCTGGCTTGATAAAGACGCTACCCGCCTTGAATTTGCCTTTTACTTCGTGAGGAATGGTTCCCTTGTACAATGGAACGCGTACCAAGTTTTTCTTGGCATCATCCACTGCTTTGGCGATAGCCTCGGATACGTCGCGGGCTTTTCCCAAGCCATGTCCGACGGTACCTTTGCCATCTCCTACTACTACAATCGCAGCGAAGCTAAATGTACGACCACCTTTGGTAACTTTCGCTACACGGTTGAGCTGTACCAGCTTTTCTTTGAGTTCTGTTTCTGCAGGTGTTACCCTGTTTGCACTCTGTTTAGCCATTATCTTTTATGGTTAATGGTTTTTTAGAAAGATAGTCCTGCTTCGCGTGCGCCATCGGCTAACGCTTTAACACGACCATGGTACAGATAACCGCCGCGGTCAAATACAACGGCGCCAATTTTCGCTTGAACTGCACGTTCAGCCAGGATTTTGCCCACGGCTTTGGCTTGTTCAGTCTTGTTTACACTTTTTACAACTGCTTCTTCCATGGATGAAGCAGAAACAAGTGTGTGTCCAGCAAGGTCATCGATGATTTGAGCATAGATGGCTTTATTGCTGCGGTATACAGCAAGACGGGGTCTCGCAGGTGTGCCCGTAATTTTTTTACGGACGCGGTTGTGAATCCGGCGTCTTCTATTTGCTTTTGTGAGTTGCATGTCAATTTATTTATGATCTTAGTGTAGGGCAATGTTGCCAAACCCAAGGTCCCTTTTTTGTTTAGTTGGGGTAATCAAGTTGGGGTAACCCTGTGTGGTTACCCGTTGGCAACCAAGTAAGGTTGCCGATACTGGGCAACCACGTAGGGTTGCCGCTACTTCTTACCGCTGGTCTTGCCTGCTTTGCGGCGAATTTCTTCACCAACAAACCGGATACCTTTACCTTTGTAAGGCTCGGGTTTACGCAAGCTGCGAATTTTGGCACACACTTGACCCAGCAATTCTTTGTCAATGCACTCAAGCTTAATGATCGGGTTTTGACCTTTATCTTGACGCGTTTCGATTTTGATTTCCTGTGGAATGCGGAACAAAATCGGGTGGGAGTAACCAAGGCTCAATTCCAGCCACTGGCCATTACTGGCAGCACGGAAACCTACCCCGAATATTTCCATTTCGCGAATATATCCTTCGGAAACACCAGTCACCATATTATTGATGAGTGCGCGAAACAACCCGTGAACTTCACGGTGGCGTTTTTGATCAGTTGGGCGTTTGATTTCCAGCACACCATCGTTCATTTCGAGGGTAAGGTCTGGATCGATTTTTTGTTGCAGTTGACCTTTAGGGCCTTTAACTGTAACTAAATTGCCTTTGCTGACATCTATGTCTACCCCCTTGGGAAGTTGAATTGGAGCTTTACCTACTCGAGACATCTTTTCTGATTTGAGCGGTTAATTAATAAATGTAGCAAAGCAATTCGCCACCTACATTCAGTTCGCGTGCCTTTTTATCAGACATTACGCCACGAGAAGTAGAAACGATTGCCAAACCCAGGCCATTAATGATACGAGGCATTTCATCTGCTTTCGCGTACTTACGCAAACCAGGCTTTGAAATACGGCCTAACTCACGGATCACCGGTTTACGGGTGATGGGATCGTACTTTAAAGCGACTTTGATGATGCCCTGACCACCTTTGCCGACATTGTCCTCAAACTTGTATTTCAGGATATAGCCTTGCTCGTAAAGAATCTCAGTGATTGCTTTCTTCAACTTGGAGGCAGGAATATCTACAATGCGGTGTCCCGCTTGCTGCGCGTTGCGAACACGCGTCAGATAATCTGCAATAGGATCTGAAAATGCCATCTTTATGATGTTTCGCCAGCCGGTTTTCCATTTTCATGAAACGTGGAACCTGGCCAACTGTTAAAGAATTTCTTTCTTACCAACTGCTTTTGGTGATTCCGGGAATCTTGCCATAAAGGGCCATTTCGCGGAATTTATTCCGGCAAAGACCAAACTGGCGCATGTAACCCTTTGGACGACCGGTCAACTGACAACGGTTGTGCATCCGAATAGGGTTAGAGTTGCGGGGCAGTTTATCCAGTTCTTCCCAGTTGCCTTCTTCTTTGAGTTGCTTGCGCAAATCAGCGTATTTAGCAACCAATTTGGCTCTTTTTACTTCCCGAGCGATAATCGACTTCTTTGCCACGGTATATTAGTTTGATTTCTGGTTCTTGAATGGAAGACCCAACAATTTCAACAAAGCCAAAGCTTCGGCATCGGTTTTGGCAGTGGTCACGAAAGTGATGTCCATACCAGTCATGCGGGCAATTTTTTCAATATCGATTTCCGGGAAGATGATCTGCTCGGTAATGCCCATTGAATAGTTGCCACGCCCATCGAAGCTTTTGTCATTGATGCCACGAAAATCGCGTACACGAGGCAATGCGATCGAGATTAAACGATCCATAAATTCGTACATACGGATATTGCGCAGGGTTACTCTTGCTCCAATTGGCATGCCTTCACGCAGCTTAAAATTGGAGATTGAGGTTTTTGCTTTGGTTGGAACGGCTTTTTGGCCTGCAATACGAGACATCTCTTCGATTGCTACATCCACCAATTTTTTATCCTGTGTAGCGGAGCCGATCCCCTGGTTGATAGAAATCTTAACCAAGCGGGGTACTTCCATGATAGAGCTGTATTGGAATTGTTCCATTAGAGCGCTGATCACTTCCTCCTTGTATTTTGTCTTTAGTCTAGGAAAGTAACTCATTACTGAATGATTTCGCCTGATTTTTTTGAATAACGAACCAGTTTACCATCTACCTCTTTGCGACCAACCCGAGTAGGCGTACCTTCTTTTGGGTCAACAATCATGAGGTTGGAGATGTGGATTGGTGCAAGCATTTCTTCGATTCCACCTGCTGCATCTTGCGTTGCTTTGCGGTGTTTCATCCGAATGTTCACATCTTTTACCAGTACCCGACTTTCAGCTGGGAACACTTCCAGCACCTCTTTTGGATCAGAAAGATTCTTATAGGCGCCGGCGATCACAAAGACCATGTCTCCCTTCTTGATTTTAAGCTTGGGAGCGTGTCTTTTATTGTTTGTTGTTTTCTTAACTGCCATTGTTCGACGAATTAATAGCGCTTGCGAATCAAAGCAACGCTTGGGTTAAAGTACCTCAGGAGCAAGAGATACGATACGCATAAACTCCTTCTCGCGCAACTCACGAGCTACAGGTCCGAAAATACGGGAACCACGTGGCTCATCATTGTTGTTCAGCAATACGCAAGCGTTGTCGTCGAAACGAATATAGGAACCGTCTTTACGGCGAATTTCCTTTCTAGTGCGAACGATAACTGCTTTTGAAACGCTACCTTTCTTGACACCTCCAGGGGAAGCATCTTTCACGGCAACGACAATTTTATCGCCTACGGACGCATAACGGCGGCCTGAGCCACCGAGTACACGTATACAGAGCACTTCTTTGGCTCCGCTATTGTCGGCTACTTTGAGTCTGGATTCCTGTTGGATCATGGTTGACGTCTGGTTTTAGAGGATTTATCTCCAATTCAGGAGGAATAAATCGTAAACACACGTGATAATACCCTTGAATAGAAATCGTGCTGATCATAAAGACCCCACGATTAAAATTGTGGGTTATTTCGCTCTTTCGATGATTTCGACCAAGCGCCAGCGCTTGAGTTTACTCAATGGCCTGGTTTCCATAATTTTCACTACATCACCGATGTTGCAATCATTATTTTCGTCATGAGCCATAAAACTCTTGGTCTTCTTCACGAACTTACCGTAGATTGGGTGGCGCAGCTTACGCTCAACTGTTACAGCAACGGTCTTGTTCATCTTGTTGCTTGTCACGACGCCGGTACGCGTTTTTCTAAGATTTCTTTCCATCACCTTACTGTTTACGACGTCTTCTTGCACGAATTTTAGAACGCATTGCCAACTCTTCCGGACCCATTGTCGTTACTTGACGACGGCGCATCTCGGTATTGAGGCGCGCAATGTCGCGTCGAAGGTCACGCAACTCCATTGGGTTAGATAACCCTTTGATTGCGTGTTCGAACTTCATTTTACGGTAGAGCGATTCGGAATTATCCAACTCAGCCTGGAGGGCATCATCAGCTAATCCTTTTAGCTCTTCTAAATTACTGTTTGCCATTGGCTTAAAAAATTAAGTTTGATATAAATCATCGTCGCCAGATTGGGTTTCCTACTGATTATATTTTCACTAAAGAGGAAAACACAGCGAAAACTAATATCTGGCGCCTATTTGAATGCATTTAGCATTAAATTGCAGCATCGGGACGAGTAACGATTTTGGTCAAAACTGGCAATTTTTGCGCAGCAAGACGCAGTGCTTCGTTGGCCACCTCGAGTGGAACACCGTCGATCTCAAACATAATCCGACCTGGTTTTACTTGTGCTACCCAGTGATCCACAGCACCTTTACCTTTACCCATCCGCACTTCTTGAGGCTTCTTGGTGATAGGTTTGTCGGGGAAAATGCGAATCCACACTTTACCTTCCCGTTTCATAGAACGAGTCATCGCAATACGAGCTGATTCAATTTGACGGTTGGTAATCCGCGCACCGGTAACTGCCTTCAGACCAAATGTCCCAAACGCTATAGTACCGCCTTTCAGGGCCAGACCTTTCATTCTGCCTTTCTGTTGCTTGCGGTATTTCGTTCTTTTAGGCTGTAACATTGTTTATGTATTTAGCGGAATTTCAGTAAAATAGCTGAAAACCACCAGCTTTTTGAAAAAGTCTGGCAAAGGTACAGCTTTGGATTGAAATATTCTAAGTACTTGTTTAAATTTTTTCAGTTAAATCTTAAACAAACTCAACTAAAAAAATTTAAACCTCTTTCCTTAGTCTGACGCAAAAAATTACTTCCCGATTTTTTTAGAGGGTTTTGAATAGAAAGCTCACTTGAAATGAATCGTTCGACCTTCTATTCAAAACCCAAAATCGGGAAGTTAATTTTTCTGCGTTACTTATCGTTTGCGTGGGCCTCCACCGCCGCCACCGCCGCGGTTATTGCCGCCGCCGCCAGCGTTACCGCCACCGCCGCCAGCATTGCCGCCGCCGCCACCAGCACCGCCACGGCGACGATCGCCACCGCCGCCACCGCCACGGTTTCTATCGTTGCCACCACGGCCTTCACCTCTTTCACCACCACGGCCACGACCACCGCCGTCGCGACGATTCTGACCCTGGCCTTGTCCACCTCCAGGTTGGGTTGTATTGGATGGAGCAGAAGTAGGCGTCAATTCACGCTTACCCAATACTTCACCTTTACAGATCCAAACTTTGATGCCAATTTTTCCATAAACGGTCAACGCCTCTTTCCAAGAGTAGTCGATGTCTGCGCGGAAGGTATGTAAAGGAGTACGACCTTCCTTGTATTCTTCAGTACGTGCCATTTCAGCGCCATTCAAACGACCGGAAATGCGCACTTTAATGCCTTCTCCACCTGCACGGATGGTAGATTGGATCGACATTTTGATGGCACGACGGTAGTTGATACGCGCTTCCAATTGCTTGGCAATGGATTCTGCTACGATATTGGCGTCCAATTCTGGCTTACGGATTTCCGTAATGTTGATCTGAACGTCTTTGCTGGTCAATTTCTTGAGCTCTTCGCGGATACGGTCTACCTCCTGACCACCCTTGCCGATAATGATACCGGGACGGGAAGTATGGATGGTTACAGTGATGCGCTTGAGTGTACGCTCGATTACGATACGAGATATACCGCCCTTGTTAACACGTGCATTGAGGTAAATGCGGATTCTTTCATCCTCAACAACTTTGGCTGCGAAGTCCTTGCCTCCGAACCAGTTGGATTCCCAACCTCTGATGATCCCCAGGCGATTGCCGATTGGATTAGTCTTCTGACCCATATAATGGTGTAGTTGGATTGTTAATTAGTTTGTTCCATTTCTTCTACAACCACAGCTTGATCATCAACCCCGGGAACCGCAGTGCGATTTTCCACAATGATCGTTACGTGGTTAGAACGTTTACGAATGCGGTGAGCACGGCCGTGTGGAGCCGGGCGGAAACGCTTAACGATGGCACCGCCATCAACAAAAGCCGTTTTGATGTATAGGTCGTAATCGTCAGCACTTTCGTTGCCTTCCAGTTTGTACTCCCAGTTGGCAACCGCACTACGAACTAATTTTTCCAACCACACAGCAGCTTCTTTCTTAGTAAAGCGCAGGATGTTGATGGCATCATCCACCTTTTTCCCACGGATAATATCCACTACAAGACGCATCTTGCGCGCAGACATCGTGACATTTTTGATTTTTGCTACAGCTTGCATGTCTGTTCTTTTAGGGTTTTAAGTTTTGGGCCATGCGTTTTGAGTTTTACACCTTGGTTTCGCTCGGTGACTAATTCAAAACTCACAATCCAGCACTTAAAACTTATTTCTTACGGTTGCCAGAGTGACCTTTGTAATTGCGTGTAGGTGAAAATTCACCCAACTTGTGTCCGACCATGTTCTCGGTAACGAATACTGGAACGAAGGTTTTACCGTTGTGAACGGCGATGGTTTCACCCACCATATCGGGGATGATCATCGAAGCGCGAGACCAGGTTTTGATAACGCTCTTTTTCTTTGCATCCTTTGATGCAAGAACCTTTTCCAGCAATTTATGGAACACATATGGTCCCTTTTTGATTGATCTTGCCATTGTCTTATCAGCTAGCAGCTTTCAGCTTTCAGCCATTAGCCATCAGAAGTATGTTTCTGCTGATGGCCGGTGGCTCATTGCTGATAGCTGTTTAAGGATTTTTGGTTTTTCTCCGGGTAAGGATAAGCTTGTTTGAAGCCTTATTCTTATCGCGGGTCTTAAAGCCTTTAGCAGGCATACCATTGCGGTTTCGTGGGTGACCACCAGATGCGCGGCCTTCGCCACCACCCATGGGGTGATCCACAGGGTTCATCGCTACCCCACGTACGTGTGGACGACGACCCAACCAACGATTGCGGCCTGCTTTACCCAATACTTCCAACCCGTGGTCACCATTAGAGGTAGTACCAATAGTTGCTTTACAAGTGACCAGGATACGGCGTGCTTCACCAGAAGGCAATTTCACTACTGCGTATTTGCTACCTTCACGACCGTTCAGGATACCATAAGTTCCAGCACTGCGCGCGAGCGAGGCACCTTTACCAGGGCTCAATTCGATGGCGTGAATGGTTGCACCAAGAGGAATGTCCTTCAAAAACAAGGCATTACCCGTGTTTGGTGCAGCACCATCTCCTGACATGATTTCGGTACCTACTTTCAGTCCATCGGGAGCGATGATGTAGCGCTTTTCACCATCGGCATACTCCACCAAAGCGATAAACGCTGTGCGGTTGGGGTCATACTCAATGGTTTTTACGATTGCAGTGATGCCATCCTTATCCCGCTTGAAGTCGATGACACGATAGCGGCGCTTGTGACCACCACCACGTTGACGCATCGTCAAGTGACCTGAACTGTTGCGACCGCCACTTTTCTTAAGCGGTGCCATCAGGCTTTTTTCTGGTTTATCCGTGGTCAGTTCTGTGAAGGTCTGACCAACCCGATAACGCGATCCCGGAGTTACCGGATTCATTTTTTTAACTGCCATTGTTATGGTCTTTTACGTTCATCGCCGGATCGAAACCACCATAATTGTTTCGCCGACCCGAACGAACATTGGTTAACCTGCAGTGGTAGCCGAAGCTATTGCTGCATAATTTACAACTCTGCGAAGAAATCAATGTTTTCGCCTTCAGCGAGGGTAACAATTGCTTTCTTGTAGGCAGATACACGGCCACGCACAACACCGGTACGGGTAGAGCGAGATTTGGTTTTACCAGGAACAACCAGAGTGTTCACGGCTTCAACGGTAACCCCGTAAAAAGCTTCAACAGCTTTTTTGATCTCTACTTTGTTGGCTCTCCGATGCACGATGAAAGAGTACTTGTTCAATGTACTTGACAATCTCTCTGCTTTCTCCGTGATCAGCGGCTGAATAAGAATTTCTTTCTTTGCCATCTTTCAACTATTCTTAAGGCTTTCCGACACGGATTAAGCCAGAGTTTCAACAATCTTTTGGATCGAGCTTTCAGATAGAACCAATGTTCTGGCATTCAGAATTTCGTAAGTATTCAAATCCTGTGCACGCACCACCTTGGTAGTTGGGATGTTGCGGCTAGAGAGGAATACATTATGGTTTTGTTCTGAAACCACAACCAGAGATTTTTTGCCCCCTGTGTTGAGTTTACCCAACAGGTCTGCAAAATTCTTGGTTTTTGGTGTATCGAAGTTGAAATCTTCCACAATCACTACAGCGCCACTTTTGACTTTGGTGCGAAGTGCAGATTTGCGTGCAAGACGTTTAACTTTCTTGTTCAATTTTTGCTCGTAGTCGCGTGGACGAGGGCCGAAAACCCGGGCACCACCTGGAAACAAGGGGCTATTGATGTCCCCTTTACGAGAACCACCTGTACCTTTTTGTTTGTGCAACTTGCGTGTAGAACCAGCGATTTCCCAGCGTTCTTTTGATTTGTGCGTACCTTGGCGTTGATTGGCCAGATATTGCTTTACCGCGAGATAAAGCACGTGATCATTCGGCTCACCGCCGAAAACGTCATCTGGAAGGTCAACGGCTCTACCGGTCTTTTCGCCCTGAATATTGAAAACATCCAATTTCATTTTTCTTGAATTTAACGCCCCATGAACTTAGCTCGTTAGGCGGCCGTTAACGATTACTTTTTCTCCAGAATAACGTAAGCCCCTTTGTGTCCAGGAATTGCACCTTTTACCAAGATGAGATTCTCTTCTGCAAATACTTTGAGGACTTTAAGGTTTTTGACCTTAATATTGTCACCGCCAGTACGACCAGGAAGGCGTTTGCCTTTGAATACGCGGGAAGGATACGAAGAAGCACCCATCGAACCTGGGGCACGCAGACGGTTGTGCTGACCGTGAGTAGTACCACCGACCCCGCCAAATCCGTAGCGCTTTACAACGCCTTGGAAGCCTTTGCCTTTGGTAACCCCTACAGCATGAACCATGTCTCCTTCAGTGAAGACATCTTCCACCTTGATGATTTCGCCAATGGCTTTCTCTACGATAGAGAAATCGCGAAATTCAACCAACTTATGCTTTGGTTCGGTATTTGCTTTCTCGAAATGCCCTTGGAGGGGCTTGGAGGTATTTTTGGCTTTGGTATCACCAAACGCCAATTGAAGGGCAGTATACCCATCGGTTAGCTCGGTCTTCACCTGTGTTACAACACAAGGACCTGCTTCTATGACGGTACACGCCACACTTTTACCAGTGCTATCATACACACTGGTCATGCCAATCTTTTTACCAATCAGTCCGTTCATCACTTCTTGATTTAAAATTCATTGCAATTGGTTTGCAATCAATAATGCATTGCAAATTAATGCAATCAATTACGTCAACTTAACTTGAATGTCTACGCCACTAGGCAATTCCAACTTGGACAGCGCATCTACTGTCTTCTGAGTAGGCGTGTAAATTTCAATCAGACGTTTGTGGGTTCGCAATTGGAACTGCTCACGAGACTTCTTGTTGACGTGCGGAGAACGGAGCACGGTAAAGATTTTCTTCTCAGTGGGCAGCGGAATCGGGCCAGTTACAACGGCACCACTATTACGTACTGTTTTGACTATTTTCTCCGTCGACTTATCCACCAAATTGTGGTCATAAGAGCGGAGTTTGATTCTGATTTTCTGATTCATGCCTGAAAATCTGATTTGATGTATGTCAATGAATAAACTTTCGGAAACTTTTACCGAAAGCGTTTTTTTGTTTCACTCCCCCATGATCTGGCCCACGAATAAATTCGTGGGCTGGATCGATGGTTGACTCCCAGAACCGAAGTCCTGGGTTGTCGGTTTATTTGTTTCCTTTGGCGTTTTCAATCACTTCTTTCGCAACGTTTGTAGGCGCTGCTACATAGTGCGAAAATTCCATGGTTGAGTTGGCTCGTCCAGAAGTAATGGTACGCAATTGAGTTACGTAGCCGAACATTTCAGAAAGTGGTACTTCAGCCAAGATTGATTTGGCGCCACCGGAGCGGTCTTCCTGGCCTTTAAGCAAACCACGGCGACGGTTGAGGTCACCGATTACAGAACCGGTATATTCTTCTGGAGTGATTACTTCCAGCTTCATGATCGGCTCAAGCAATACTGGCTTACACTTAGGTGCGGCATCGCGGAAACCTTCCTTGGCGCACAATTCGAAAGCAACAGGCTTAGAGTCGACTGCGTGCATCGAGCCGTCGAATACTCTAACTTTCATGCTATCCATGGAATAGCCTGCAAGGATACCGTTGTTCATCATGGCTTTGAAACCATCCTGAATTGGCTTTGCGTAGTTTTTATCGATTGCACCACCCACGATACCCCAAACAAATTGGAGGCGTGTTTTGCCACTGAGGAAGTCATCAGTTTGGTGGAATTCTTCGTCAGCAGGGCCGAGTTCGAATTCCATATCGGCAAACAAACCAGAACCACCTGTTTGTTTTTTCAGTTTTTCGCGGTGGGAAACGGTATTCGTAAGTGCCTCTTTGTAGTTTACCTGAGGAGCACCTTGGTTACATTCTACTTTGAACTCGCGACGCAGACGGTCAACGATGATCTCGAGGTGTAATTCACCCATACCGCTGATTACGGTCTGGTTGGTGTCTTCGTCGTAGCGTACGCGGAAGGTTGGATCTTCTTCGGCCAATTTGGCCAAAGCCATACCCAGTTTATCAAGGTCTTTCTGCGTTTTAGGCTCAATCGCGATAGCGATAACCGGCTCAGGGAAAACCATTGATTCCAGAATGATTGGTCTATCCAGATCGCAAAGGGTATCACCCGTCTTGATATCCTTGAAACCTACAGCTGCAGCGATGTCACCAGCTTCTACCCGATCGATTGGGTTTTGCTTGTTGGCGTGCATTTGGTACAAACGAGAGATGCGCTCTTTGCTGTCAGAACGAGAGTTCAAGACATAAGAACCTGCATCCAATGCACCAGAATAGACGCGCATGAAAGCCAAACGACCTACAAATGGGTCGGTAGCAATTTTGAAGGCAAGTGCAGCAAAAGGCTCATTTACACTTGGCAAACGAGTTTCTTCTTTCTCCGTTTTGGGGTTGATACCAACTACAGCTTCAACATCCAGAGGAGAAGGCATGAAAGCGCATACTGCGTCCAAAACTGCTTGTACCCCTTTGTTTTTGAAGGCAGAACCGCACATCATCGGAACGAATTCCAGGTTACATACCGCTTTTCTAACGGCTGCACGGATTTCGTCAGCAGAAATGCTGTTCGGATCTTCAAAATATTTTTCCATCAAAGTATCGTCGTATTCAGCAACTGCTTCGAGCAGTTTTTCGCGGTACTCAGCAACAGTTTCGACCAAATCTGCAGGCATTTCGATTACTTCGAAAGTCATACCTTGATCGGCTTCGTTCCAGGTAATGGCTTCACCAGTAATCAGGTCAACTACACCTTTGAATCTTTCCTCTGCACCAATCGGAATTTGGAGCGGAATAGCTTTTGATTTCAACTTGGTTTCAACGTCTTTTACCACGTTGAAGAAATCAGCACCAGAACGGTCCATTTTGTTGACAAATCCGATTCTAGGAACCTTATAGTTGTCAGCCAAACGCCAGTTGGTTTCAGATTGAGGTTCCACGCCAGAAACTGCACAGAAAAGGAACACCAAACCGTCCAATACACGCAAAGAGCGGTTTACCTCTACGGTAAAATCTACGTGACCTGGAGTGTCAATGATGTTGAAGGGATATTCCTCTCCTTTCCAGAACCACTTGGTTTTGGTAGCAGCAGAAGTGATGGTGATACCGCGCTCCTGTTCTTGCTCCATCCAGTCCATAGTGGCTGCGCCATCGTGTACTTCACCGATCTTGTGACTTACGCCGGTGTAGTAAAGAATGCGCTCGGTAGTCGTTGTCTTACCCGCGTCGATGTGAGCGGCGATACCGATGTTTCTGGTGTATTTAAGATCTGTTGCCATGGCTTTACTCCAATGGAGTTTATGGTTAAAAGATGATAAAAGATTACGTTCGGAAGTGTGCAAAAGCGCGGTTGGCTTCTGCCATACGGTGGGTATCTTCCTTCTTCTTCACTGCGTTGCCTTCATTCTTGCTGGCTGCAATGATTTCAGATGCTAACTTTTCCGCCATACCCTTTCCGCTGCGTGTGCGAGCGAAACGAATCAACCACTTCATTCCGATTGAAACCTTGCGCTTTGGGCGGATTTCAGTAGGAATCTGGAAAGTCGCACCACCGATACGGCGGCTACGTACTTCTACCATTGGCATTACGTTGTTCAGCGCTTTTTTCCAGGTATTGTGCTCGTCAGCCTTGAGGCGATCACGCACAATATCCAGCGCTTCGTAGAAGATGGTGAGTGTGGTACTTTTCTTACCTTCCCACATCATGTTATTCACGAATTGCGTAACCATCGGATCATTGTAACGTGGATCCGGCGCAATTACTCTTACTTTTGGTTTTCTTTTTCTCATTACCTTGAATTAGAGGTTTCCAATGAAACATAATTACTTTTTCGGTGCTTTCGTACCGTATTTAGAACGACTTTTCTTGCGGTTATTCACACCCGCGGTGTCCAATGCGCCACGCACAATGGTATAGCGCACCCCCGGCAAGTCTTTTACACGACCTCCGCGCACCAGCACGATGGAGTGTTCTTGCAGGTTGTGGCCTTCACCCGGGATGTAAGCAATCACTTCGATGCCGTTCACCATACGTACTTTAGCCACCTTACGCAAAGCGGAGTTTGGTTTCTTGGGAGTCGTTGTGTACACACGCGTACAAACACCACGCTTTTGAGGGCATGAGTTCAATGCGCGTGACTTACTTTTGACAACCACTTTTTCTCTGCCGTTGCGTACCAGTTGGTTAATAGTAGGCATATCCTGTTTTCGTTTAAAATCCTTTGTAAACTCATCCACGAACGAATTCGTGGCCTTAGAACGTTGTATTCCACGAATTAATTCGTGGGCTTTAGAGGACAGAAGATATACCCTCCCCCCAAAGCGAGGGCAAATGTACGATGATTAAATCGAATTGCCAAATGGTTTTTAAAAAATAATAAAAGGAAATTGCTTGATTTTTATTTCCGGAAATAAATCTGACAACCGATCGATTTGGTTTCCTTTTGCACCACGGTTTTTCCAACAAGTAAGGCATCAACGGCTTGTGCAACGTAGGGATTTTCTACTTTTTCGGGTTCTCCGCCATTGTCATCGATGGCGCCATTGTATTTGACCACCCATTTCCCATCTTCCTTCCAGATTACAAATGCGTGTGGCGTTTTTTGGGCAGTGAAATTTTTTGCCACTTGCTGTTGTCCATCAAAAAGGTAAGGAAAATTGAATTTTTCCAGTTTGGCTTTCCTGGCCATGTTTGGGTAAGTGTCTTCATCGTATGTAATGGTATCTGTAGAGCTGATGGCAATCAGCGGTACACCCAGTTTGCTGTATTTGCTATTGAGCGCGTTCAAGCGGGGTGGATACAATTTGGCAAACGGACAATGATTGCAGGTAAACACAATGATGAACCCCTTTGCCTTGGGGTAGTTTTTCAGGGAAATGTATTTTCCATCAACGTTTTTCAATTTAAAATCCTGGATAACTTTCCCGGTAATCGTGCTAAAACTCATGCCAAAAATGGCCATAACCAGCAGCAACCCGAGTAGTTTGAAGGTAAAGTATCTGACTTTCATTGCTTAATGAATTTTTTGGTAGTGGTTGTTTTGGTTTTTTCATCGGTCAATTCCAGGGTATACACTCCCGAGGCAAAATTACTAATGTCAATTCCTCCTTGCAGTTGAGGCCGAGGCAACATGTACATGGTTTTTCCAAGCGCATTGCTGATGCGTATATAATAGGCTTGCATATTGGGATCGCTGAAGTTGATGAAAAGTCGATCGATGGCTGGATTGGGGTACAATTTGATGTCCCTGGCTTTTTTAATGGCTTGTAAGGTACTGGTTGCGGTTCCGGTCACTACAAACTGGCCCATCATGCCTTCGTCTTCGTGCAACGAGATGTGGCAATGGTACATAAAGGGGTGCAGCGCATCGGCGTAGTCATCAAACTTGGCAATGAAACGCACAGTTTGTCTGCTGGGTACAAACACCACGTCTTTCCAACCCGCTTGTGCTGTTGGTGGCGCTGCACCGTTGATCGACAAAATGTTGAACTCTACATCGTGGATGTGAAAAGGGTGACCAAAACCAGAGGTACTGCGAATCTCCCAGATCTCGGTATTGCCTACAGGTACATTGTATTGATTATAGTTGATGTCAAACAACTTGTGATTGATGAGGAAAGCATTGGGGCCCAGGATCGTCGGATTGGTGACTCCGGTGCTGTCGCTCATGGTCAAGATGCGGGTGACATTGGCATTGGCAGTATTGAGCAGCACGTTGGTTTTCAAGGTAGTGGGAATGCTGGTGATGGCATTGGCGGTCGCTGCGGTTACATTGATGTGCAGCATGGTGAAGTCTTTTTTGCCCAAAAAATTGGCAAAAGGCCCACCTGGAAAGTTTTCACCACCGGGGATTGCGTTGCCCAACGTGGAATTGAAGGCTTTTAGATTAAAAGATTGCCCGCTTTGTCCGTTGAAGCTTACCAAAATTTCAATTCTTTCTCCCGCGTGGAGCAAGTAGCGATTGACGCTCACCGGGGCATTCAGCAAACCGCCATCAGAAGTGATGATGGAAAAATTGCGGTTGTCGCTGAATCCAATGTTGAAGGAACGTTCGATGGCCGCATTCAACACTCTGAATCGCACCACTTGCGCGGGTACGCTGAATTGTGCCCGCAAAGTCCCGTTGGTCATCATGCTGTCGCCGTAGGGCACGACTTGGAATTGTTTTTGGGTGCTGAAATCCCGATCAGTGAGTACCAGTGGAATGTCGTCTACCCCGTATTTTCTAGGCAAAGGAAGGGAAGCTTCTTCTGCATCACGTACAATGATCAAACCACCGATCCCTTTGGTGATGTGCTCCTCGGTCATTTCGTGCAAGTGGGGATGGTACCAATAAGTCGCCGCGTTGTTGGTTACTTTCCAATATGGCTGCCATACTGTACCCGCTGGAATGACCTGGTGTGGACCGCCGTCCATTACTGCGGGCAAGTGGAAACCGTGCCAGTGAATGGTCGTGGCTTCGTTTAGTTTGTTTTTGATGTTCATTTTGACCACTTCTCCTTTGTTGAAAATCAAAGTGGGGCCCCAAAATTTGGAATTGATCCCCGCAGTAATGGTCTGGTTGCCAGGTGTAAGCTGTGCAAAGGTGTCTTTGATGGTCAGGTTGAATTTGGGTCCGGCCAGGGTATCTGGAATCCACAGGGTATTGTAGGATTGGGTGTGGGCTGAATTGCAGGAAAATGCTGTAAAACAGATCAACAAAAGTAGTTGAAAGCTTGGGTGGTTCTTCATCGCATCGTCGTTTTTAGTTGCTGAGGCATTGGACGACTTTTTTTGGGGAAAACCTGCGATGGGCTGCTTAAAAATTGTCTATGTCCTTAGCCTGCTTTTCTCAAGATTGACATAAACTAATCTATATTTTGATTCAAGTGAATTATATTTCAGTACAAATCGTTAGCAATCAATTCGTTTCTATACATAATCCTTTCGAATGAGTTAAATTGAAAAATAGTGGTAGTGACTTCACCATGAGGAGTTTTACCTTTGATGATTCCATCAACTGTTATAAAATGATCATCCCAATGATCTGTCCGAGGGTTATAAAAACGAAT
Source organism: Haliscomenobacter sp. (assembly GCF_040403615.1). NCBI lineage: Bacteria > Pseudomonadati > Bacteroidota > Saprospiria > Saprospirales > Haliscomenobacteraceae > Haliscomenobacter > Haliscomenobacter sp. The sequence goes on from NZ_JBBAKG010000029.1 coordinate 68,490, forward strand.
GATTACGGTTTCATCCTCCAAACAAGACCCCAAATCTGACCCCTTATATCGATTACAATCAGGACAACAATATGCCAAATTGGATATTACAGTCAATCCACCATGTTTAATAGCACGAATATGATCGACTTGGAAAGGAATCCCAAAACCTAAATCTGGAATTCGACAATATTCACAACGAAAAAGAGAGCGATGGGCAACCAAGAGCCGCAATGACGCAGAAATGTAACTCATGCAGCAGCCAGTTTTTTCAAGGCCATCAACTTAGCCATACTGATTACGTGATTGATCATCAAAAGGCTATCCAACTCACTTTTTTCAGATGTACTAACTTCTTCATTTTTTTCTTTGTCCACTAAAAACTGATAACGTTCAATCAACCGTAGTGGAATTTCATAAGCAATGAGCCGTTCTGGTTCAATTCCAGATGCAAGGAGGTTGGCCATTTCATCAAAAGCGTTAACTTGACTGAACATCGAAGTATTTTTTTACAATATTAACTGTTTTTTTTCAAATTTTCAATTCTCTACCTTTACCCTATGCTACCACTCCCACAACTCGAATCTTACGCCATTCGTACTTTTGAAATTGACTGCAACAAGCAGTTGACCATTCCAGCATTGGTGCGCCTGATGCAAGAAACGGCCATGCAACAAGTATTGGCCTTGAATATTTCTATTTGGGATCTGGAGGCCTACAAATTGGGCTGGGTGCTGATTCGCAAGCGACTCGACATACAACGCTTGCCTACCTTGGGTGAGCAAATTTCAATCCACTCCTACCCTACCGGTGCAGATCGGGTGTTTACCTACCGCGATTTTGTGGTGCACGATGCGGAGGGGAACATTTTAGCGACTTCGGCTACCACCTGGCTGTTGATGAATACCGAAACCCGACAAATGAGTCGTATTCCTGCAGATTTGCTAGCACGTTTTTCGGGTTATTTTCCGGCCAAAGAGCTTTGTTTGACGCACGCTTTGGATGCTTTGCCTACACTGGATCAACCTCAGCGCGAGCGCAGCTATTTGGTGGGTTGGTACGATTTGGATTTCATCAACCACCTCAACAATGTCCATTTTGTGAAATGGATGCTGGAAGCTTTGCCCAATTCGGTTTTGGATCAGCAAGTACTGGAACGGATGGATTTGCTTTTTTACGCAGAGGGAAACCTCGACGATCTGGTGCATGCGGAGTTGCAAGAACTGGAAGAAGGGATTTACCTGCATCAGTTACTCCGCGAAAAAGATGGAAAAGCAATGGCTACTGCCAAAACAAAATGGAAGTGATCTTGAAGATTAATCTCCTCAAGGTCACCTCCACATTGTAGTTCGTTAAGGCCGCTTGTTGTTCATCGGTTTTTCGCGGTTCATCTGGATGATGTCGGTACTGTCCTGGTAATCTCCCAAGAGGTGCTTGCAAAAATAATCTGCGCGCAACCAGAAGAAGTACTCATTCATCTCGGCATAGCCGTGGCGTTGGCCCGGGAACACAAAGAAGTCGAAGCGCTTGTTGGCCTTGATCAAGGCATTGGCCATGCGGATGGTCAGGCCGGGATGCACGTTATTGTCGATGTCTCCGGTGCAAATCAGCAGCTTGCCTTTCAGATTTTTGGCCAAGTCGGAGTTTTTGTCGATGTCGTATTCAAAGGTGATGTTGCCTTTGGCGTCTTTTACTTCTTTGACCCCATCGTGTTTTTCACTCCACCAGCGGTTGTAGATGTTGTTTTCGTGGTTGCCGGAAGAAGACACCGCAACTTTGAAAAAGTCTGGATACACCAACATGGCAGCAGTGGACATAAAGCCCCCGCCAGAGTGGCCGAAAATGCCTACCCGGTTGATGTCGATGTAATCAAATCGATCTGCCAATTGTTCGGCAGAGACTTTTTTGTCTTCGAGGCCATAATCGCGCAGGTTGCCGTAGCCATAGTTGTGGTACCATTTGGAGCGGCTGGGGTGGCCGCCGCGGTTGCCCACCGTGATGACAATAAAGCCCAATTGCGCCTGTCGGTCGGTGCGATCCATTGCCGCAGAAAACGACTTGTTCACCGCTTCAGTCTGTGGGCCGGGGTAAACGTACTCCAGAATCGGGTATTGCAGGGTAGAGTCAAAATCAAAGGGCTTGTACATCACGCCGTACAAGTCGGTGATGCCGTCGGCAGCTTTGACGATAAATGGCTCTGGAAATTTATAGCCTGCGGCAAAAAGCTGCGACAAGTCGGCAGTTTCCAAATCCATAACTTTGTTGCCCAGGTTGTCCAGCAATTCAGATTTTGGAGTGGTGTTGACGCGGGAAAAATTGTTGATGAAAAACGTATTTGCGTCGTTGTTGGAGGTGGTGTGGTTGAATTCGCCTCTGCTGAGGAGTTTCAAGCCTGTCCCATCAAAATTGACGCGATAAAGGTGCGTCAAATATGGGTCTTCTCCAGGCTCACGGCCATTGGCCAGGAAATACAGTACCCGGTTTTTGCTGTCAATTGCTTCGATGCTTTCGCAGTGGAATGGGCCAGAGGTAATCTGATTTTTCAGCTTGCCCGTTTTGTCGTATAAGTAAAAATGTGCCCAACCATCGCGTTCTGACCAGTGGATGTATTCTTCCCCGTTGTTGACCAGACCAAGGTCGCGGGTTTCGACGTAGGTGTTCAATTCTTCGGTAATCAGGATTTTCACCACTCCAGTTTTGGTATCGGCCACACAATTGTCGATGTGCTTGAGGTCGCGACTGGTGCGGGAAAAATAGAGCTGATCAGCATTGGGCGCCAACCACAGTGCAGGCTGGTGGTCATCGTCGCGGTTTTTGGCCAGGCGGGGCGCCCGCAACAGCGACAAGGATTGATCCTTCAAGGTATCCAAAGCAATGCGGATTTTTTCTTTGGAGGGGAAATCAAATACCAGCATTTCAGACTGCGGCGCATCCTTCTCCCCTGGCAGGTGGTACTTGTAGGTTTCGAGCGTAGGTCGGGGTTCGGCAATGGAGTTGATGACCCAAAGGTCTTTTACCTTGCGGCTATCGGTGCGGATCAGGGCAAACTTTTTGGAATCGGGTGAAAAAAGGACGCTGACACCCTGGCGTTTGCCTTTGTTTTTTTCCTTCTCCGTGTCTGTCTGGCCAAAAGTGCCACTTTCATAGCCGTAATTTTCGACTCCGTCAGTCGTCAATTGGGTTTCGACGATGGTGCTGTCTTTTTCTTTTTTGACTGCTTTCAGGAAGTTGGCCTTGTCCATCCAATACAAGTTGAAATCTTTGGAGAACAACACATAAGAGGAATCGGGGGCAATCGTGGCCCAGGTAGGTTTGTCTTTGGGCTTTTTGTAATCATCCAGCAGCGTGAGTACGCCTGTATTGAGGTCGTATTCAAAGTAGAAAGTCCGCTTCACTTTCTTGGGTGGTGCGTCGGACTTCTTTTCCTTCATATCGTCTTCCCCATCGTCCTTCTTTTCGTCTTCTTCGGCCAGTTTGCTTTTGACTTCAAAGCGAATGGCCGTTTCCTTGTTGATGAATTTGAGGTTGGTGATGTCGAGGTGCTGGGCATCAAAGGGGTCTTTGGACAGCCGCGACATGTCGGCAGCCATTTTCACGTTGTCGAACAGCACTTTTTTGAGCTTTTTGGCAGGATCGACCAGGTAATAGGTGCGGCCTTGGCTGGTTTCGTAGCTGTACCAAAAGCGTTCGCTTTCTTTGAGCCAGTGGGGCGTCACACTGGTGGAAAAGACCATTTTTTCCACCTTTGGCGTTGAAAAACGGGCAGCCAGCTCATAATTGGCTTTGGTAAGGGGTTTATTCTGAGTGTAGCCAAAGGTGGCAAGGCCCAGAGCAAACAGGGTGATAACGAGTTTTTTCATGCTAGTCCAAAATTTTGCTTGGAAGATAGGCAAAAGCTGGAAAAAGGAAACGAAGGCAGCTGATAAGGCAGTTTTTTGACGACGGAGGGCGAA
>NZ_JBBAKG010000030.1:0-21866 GCF_040403615.1 Haliscomenobacter sp.
TTAGGGGCGATAAAAAAATAAATATTCATTTTGCCAAAGAATTAGGTGAGTAAACGGTTCATTTTAAGTGCCTCATCTAATCCTTTGGCTCAAAAAAATGAATATTTATTTTTGCCCACTACTTAGCTTTTCTTTGTTTGCTAACCCCAAAACTTTTATCTTCCCTTGAAGAAGTATAAAAGAAAACAAACAATGAAACATCAGTTCGTATTGTTCCTGCTGCTCTGCAGCATCAGCCTTTGGAGTCAAAACAAAACCATTGGCAAAATCCATCATTTCGATCCGGCTTGTGCTGCACTTATCGATGAGCAAGCCAAAATCGAAATCATTGCCGAAGGTTTTGATTGGGCCGAAGGGCCGGTTTGGGTAAAAAACGGAGCTTATCTCCTCTTTTCAGATGTGCCAAAAAACACCATTTACCGCTGGAAAGAAGGAGAACCACTTGCCCCCTTTTTACAGCCCAGTGGTTATACCGGAATTTTGCCTTACAGCGATGAGCCAGGTAGCAATGGCCTGTTGATCAACCTGAAAGGAGAATTGGTCACCTGTGAGCATGGTGATCGCCGGATTGCTGCGATGCCTTTTCAGGGGGGAGGCAAACGCACCCTGGCCGACAACTTTGAAGGCAAGCGTTTCAACAGCCCCAATGACATCACCCAGCACCCCATAACCGGGGATTACTATTTTACCGATCCACCTTATGGAATGCCCAAAAAAGAAAAGGACGAAAGCCGTCAAACACCCTGGTTTGGGGTGTACCGGATCGACCCTCAAGGCAAAGTATCTCTGGTGGACAAAACCCTGGATCGACCCAATGGCACCGCAGTTTCACCAGATGGAAAGACCCTGTACGTAAGTCAAAGCAGTGGCTCACAGCCTTACATCACGGCATATCCAATTGCCGCCAACGGCAAAACGGGCAAAGGAAAAGTAATTTTTGATGGATCTACCTATCTCAAGGAAGGCAAGTATGGGATTTTCGATGGCATGAAAGTGGACAAATTGGGTAACATTTTTGCAGGAGGAATGGGTGGTATCCTGATTATAGCACCTTCTGGCAATTTACTGGGTCAGATAGACCTGGGGCAATTTACCGCCAACTGTGGTTGGGGCGATGATGGCAGCACACTTTACATCACTTCGGATATGTACTTGTGCCGGGTAAAAACCAAAACCGGTGGATGGTAAACATCAGTCAACAAAGTCGGCTATAACAACCCCAAGCATTCCAGCAAACTATCTCGCCAATACGGAATATCCAATCCAAATGCAGACTTGATCTTGCTTTTGTTTAAAACACTGAAGTGAGGTCGAGCAGCAGGGGTTGGGTATTCCGAACTGGGAATGGGCTCAACCTTGCAGGGTATCCCATTTAAATCAAAGATGGCCTTGGTAAAATCGTACCAACTGCATACCCCTTCATTGCTGTAATTGTAAATTCCGCCTTGATTGGCAGGCCAACCCTTCAACAACAATTGAAGGGTCACCCGAGCGAGGTCGCGGGCATAGGTCGGTGTGCCAATCTGGTCGTTTACAATCCGCAACAAATCCCTTTCTTTGCCCAAGCGGAGCATGGTTTTAACAAAATTTTGGCCAAAAGAAGAATAGACCCAGGATGTGCGAAAAACCAATGCTTCCGGATGTGCCGCCATCACCCGCAAATCTCCAGCCAATTTGCTCTGAGCATATACACTTTGAGGCGTGGTGGGATCGGTTTCCAACAAAGGTCGATCCATGCCGTTGTGGTACACATAATCTGAAGAATAATGGATAAATGCCGCTCCCTTGGCATGGCAGATTTTGGCAAGCTGTTCTGCTGCATCGGCATTGATCGAATACGCCAATTCCTGCTCTTGCTCGGCTTTGTCAACCGCCGTATAGGCTGCACAATTGATGCAGGCATCAATTGTCGTTTCGTTCAAAAAACGCTCTATTTCAGCTGATTGGGTAAGATCAAGTGTTGCCCGATCCACCGGAATGAACTGAATGCTTGGAAATTCTGATTGTAGCGCTTGAAGTTCGCGACCAATCTGGCCGTTTGCTCCAGTGATGAGAACGAGCATGGCTTTTGATTTAGGGTTTACGAGCGCCCCGGTGAGCTCCGAAATAAGGAAGAATCTTGTCTTTATCGGAAAGAATCGCCTGATCCAGGTCAATTTCCCAATCTATTTTCAAATCTGGGTCATTGTAATGAATCCCACCTTCGTGTTCTTTTGAGTAGAAATTGTCGCATTTGTAAAAGAACTCTGCCGTATCACTAAGTACCACATAGCCATGTGCAAATCCACGGGGAATGTACAATTGCTTTTTGTTCTCCGCACTTAGCCGAATACAAAAACACTGCCCATAAGTAGGTGAATCATTGCGAATATCTACAACAACATCCAGCACCTCTCCCTCCAATACCCGCACTAGTTTGGCCTGAGCATGAGGCTCCAACTGGTAATGCAGGCCACGCAACACCCCAAAAGTGGAGCGGGCCTGATTGTCTTGCACAAAAACGGTTTGAATACCCGCTTCTTTGAACGTACTGGCATTAAACGCTTCAAAAAAGTAGCCGCGTTCATCCTTCCAGACTCTGGGTTCAAAAACCAGTAAATCAGGGATTGGTGTAGGGAGAAATGGCATAATTATCTATTTCTGACGGAAGAAAATGGTGATCGGTACGCCTGTAAAATTATAATTTTTCCTCAATTGATTCTCCAAAAAGAACTTATAATTTTCCTTAATGTGTGTTGGGTGGTTGCAAAAGAACGCAAAAGCCGGATACGCCAAAGGCAATTGAGTAATGTATTTGATTTTGACGAATTTCCCTCGGTGTGAAGGCGGCGGTGTTCTTTCGATTACATCCAGCAACAGTTCATTCAATTCTGAGGTTTTTACTTTCCGGTTGCGGTTTTCAAATACCTCCAATGCCACTTCAATGGCGCGGAAAATCCGCGTCTTTTCGTGAACCGAAACAAACACCACGGGCACATCCGTGAAAGGCGAAATGCGCTCCTTGATTATTTTTTCAACATCTCGCGCTGTATTGGTTTGTTTTTCAACCAGATCCCATTTGTTGACCAAGAGTACAATCCCTTTGTTTCTTCGTTGCGCCAAGCGAAAAATGGCTTGATCCTGCGATTCCACCCCCGTTTGCGCATCGATCATCAGGATACAAACATCACACTCTTCGATGGCTTTGATGGCGCGAAGTACGGAATAGAATTCCAGGTTTTCGTGTACTTTGGCTTTCTTCCGAATCCCTGCGGTATCTACCAGAATAAACTCCTTGTCAAATTTGGAATACAGAGCATCGATTGAATCGCGGGTAGTACCGGCAATTTCAGTTACGATGTTGCGGTCTTCGCCTAGCAATGCATTGGTCAACGATGACTTGCCGACGTTGGGCTGGCCCACTATGGCAAAACGAGGAAGTCGGTTTTCTTGCGGCAATTCATCTGCACTGAGGTGATCTGCTACTGCGTCCAGAATTTCGCCGCTGCCACTGCCCGTGAGTGCGCTCAGGAAAAAAGTATTTTCAAAGCCCAAACTCCAAAATTCGTTGGCTTCAAACAAACGCTGGCCATTGTCTACTTTGTTGACCACCAAAAAAACTGGTTTCTTGCTGCGGCGCAGCAGGGAAGCGACTTCTTCATCCAAGTCGGTAATGCCAGTAGTTACATCCACCAAAAAAATGATAACCGTAGCCTCTTCGATGGCTATTTTGACTTGCTCGCGGATGGCCGCTTCAAATACGTCGGTCGAATCGGGCACAAAGCCTCCGGTATCTACAACGGTGAAATTCTTGCTGTTCCAATAACTGGTACCATATTGGCGATCCCGGGTTACCCCAGAAATGTTGTCAACAATGGATTGGCGCTCGCCAATCAAGCGATTAAAAAAAGTAGATTTTCCAACGTTAGGACGGCCTACTATAGCGACGATATTGCTCATATAATGATGTATTCAGAAAAGGCGGCAAAGATAGCAACAAACCTCAGTTTTTTAGCTTAAATTTTCCTCAATTTTAAGGACTTAGGTAAATAACTCTTGCATTTGTTCAAAAATACAGTTTTTTGTCCACATAAAGCAAACTGGATTTCGGTATGCATTGATTATCATTGATTTTTATTTACCTTTTGCCAGGATACACATGCTGATTTAAGAATGAAAAAAGCTCAGATTGTACTGGTTATTTTCTGCTTTCTGGCAGAATTACTTCTTGGAGGAGATCGCTGCTGTGGGCAAGGATTTACTACCTTTCAAATTCGAAAAACGGCTCCCGCTTTTGACTCCATAAAATTGTGGAACGAGCTACATATCCTGGAGTCTGACCTGCCTTTATCCCTTGAACAAGCCCTTACAAAATTCAACTATGGGCAGGGTAAATCATTAAGTAACCAGCGACCATTTAAATTCAAAAGTAAATTTTTGCGCGGATTCTATGAATATTGGCTGCTTTTTCAAGTTGAAAATCTTAGCGAAAAGCCTTTGGTCTTGGTCATTGAGCAGCCTTTTATCAAAAAAGCCTGGGTTGAGGAAAAGGGGAAAATACGCAGTTTGCCAAAATCAAAAGGTACAAACCAAGGATCATTGTTTTCTTTATCCAAAGGAAAAACTTATTGGTTTCCCCTTGCGGTTGGACAAAAACACCAGTTCTACTTGTATGTAAAGGACTTAAAAGTTGATAAAGACCTCAGCCCTGTATTGTGGAACGAGGATAGTTACAACACTTCACGGTATGACCAACATAAAAGCATAGTTGTTGGTCAAAGCATCTTTCTAGGCCTATTTTTTACGTTGGCAATCATTTCTTCCATTTTCTTTTTATCCAGGCGACGTCCTGCTTTCGGGTGGTATTCCATCTTCAAATGGAGCCTGGCGCTTTATTTTTTGCAAGAAGTCACTGAATTTAATGTGATTTATAATGCATTGCCTGCTCGTTATGAATGTACTATAATCAAGGCAGGCTTATTGGCTTCTGTATTTTATGCTTACTTGCAATACGTTCGATATTTTGTAAAAGGCCGCCCTGGTTCTGAAAAAATAGAGTCGATTTACTCCAGGTATGCCTGGTTTTTAGCGGGTTATTTTTTAATCGATTTGATCTTGCAGTTTTTAAACCAACTCTACCTCAGTTGGGTCTTTGTTTACTTTTTTTTATGGATAGTTGTACTCCACAGCATTCGGGTGATCGGATTGCTAGGGAAAATTCATTACCCGCCAGCCAAATATTTGTTTCGAGGAACAGTTGCTTTAATTTCTGGTTTTTGCCTGTCTTTACTTGGATTTACGTTTTTTGACGAACAGATGATCCATTATCAGGGTGTTGAATTGGGCTTTTTGCCCCTAGGCTTAGGGGGCGTATTGGAAGGCATATTTTTCTTCATCAGTTTAGGTGAACTGGAAAAAAACTGGCTTCAAGAGCGACTTGCTTACCAAACTCGCGAAACCAGAGCCCTCAACGCGCGACAAATCCACGAACACCTGCTTCAGATCAACCTGGAACAGGAGCTTTCGGCCATCAAAAGACAACTTGATACCCAAGAGCAGGAAATCTTGAGCAACCAGGAGGCTGACATTAAAGATCAACGTGCATTGGCTTACAAACGATTGCAGTTAAGAACACTCCGTTATGGTTTTTTGGCACAAACCAGCGACAACATCCTCCAACAGTTGAATCAGCATGTAGCCAATGACCAGGTATTGATCGCAGACGAACAGCTAACTCGTTTTGGTGGTTTTATTCGAGACCTGCTTTTTTTGGCAGCAGAACCCTCACTTGCCATTCAAACCGAAATCAATCTTTGCAAGCGACTGGCACAACTCAACCATTTTCAAATTGGGTTTCCAGCATCGGCATTACAGCCACACTGGAAATGTCCTTCATTGCTTTTTTTATCCTTGGTGTACCACAGCATGAAGCTGTTGCCCAAAAATGCACAAGCAGTTTCGTTGCATCAGGAAGAATATGAAGATAACGTGCTGTTGCGGTTTGAATCCCATTGGCCTCCCTTTAATCTTGCCGAAAACAACCATGAAATTTGGGTCGATGCACTGGAACAGTTGGCAAATTTCAACCAAGGAGCAGGTTTCATCGGTGTGTTGTCAAAGGCTGAAAATGGATGGACGGTTTCCTTTGAAAAATCTTGATGGTGACCCAATCAAGGGCAATTGTTTAATGAAAACTTGATTTTGTTAAAACAGTTGGCTACGGATCTTTTAAATAGTTTAATATCGCAAAACTAATAACAGCTTGTATGCAATGGAAGCTCGGCATCGTATTCTTTTATTGCCTGTGCTTGGTTCATGGCTTGTCTCTGGCAAATCCTGCGGTTGATGCCAGTGTGGTACTTAAACAACCCATATCCTACAAAAAACTGGGCTATCCTTTTGCCCCACAAATGCTGGAATACCCCAAAGGGCTTCTGGTTACACCAAAAACAATAACAACCTGGTACCAAAACAAAAAGAACGCACCTTCTATTCAAAAAGATCAAATCCCAGCAGATGGCAAACGGATTCTTAGCGTTTTTGTACTTAATAATCCAACTCAGAATCTTTGCCAGCTCATCTTGCCGCTCCCCAGTTTAAAAACCCGGCTGAAATTTGGCATGATCGTTTCCAATCAGCAGCACCTTAAGCACTTTTACAATGAAATCGAAAGCTGGAAGGTTCAGGATTACCGTTCACTGATTTATCGGCCAGAAGAAGGAAAAGTATTGTTGACCATTCCTCCTCAACAACAGGTTACGGTTTTCATCATTTGCAATGTGGCCAAAAAGCATGAATACGTACTCTACAGCGCCAAGGGTTATCAGCAACTTACGGCTACCCCAGCTTTGAATTATTTGATGTTTTATGTGGCTTTGTTGAGTTTCATGGGCGTTTCGATTCTATTTGGTTTCCTCCAATTTCTCCAGCAGCGAGACTACGCTTATTTTTACTACGCCCTCTACATGAGCCTGATGTCGTTTCTTATTTTTCGACGACTGGAAAAAATCAATCCATACCTCGATTTGGGACTTTACGTCGAGGGAAGTGCCTGGTGGTGGGAACACGCAAGAGCGCCCATTTACATTCTTTCATTTGTTGCCTATCAGATGTTTATCTTATTCATGTTTAAGGGGAAGATAACTTGGCCCTGGTTTCGAAATTTTATTTATTATGCAAATCTCGCTTTGGTAACCATCGCGCCGCTTCAATACGTTACCAAGTACTATTGGGAAAGGTTGGATTTCATGCAAGCCATCCTTGCACCTTTGTCTATTTTCTGGCTATGGGTTTTCTACCAATTGTACCGGCAAAAACTGGATACCATGGTCAAATGGATCTTAGCGGGTTCGCTGATCGCGGTGTTGGGCGCATTAAGTGGCAATTTTATCGGAACAAGAATAGGACATGAAAGCCCTCTGACTTTTTTACACTACGGAGATCTGCCGCTCCACCTTGCCGTAGTCCTGGATGTTTTGTGTTTAACCGTAGCACTCAGTTTTCGACACCACGCATTTCTCAGAGAACGCAATGATGCCCAATTTTTGGCTTTAAAAACAGCCAAAGAAAATGCACTGCTCGCAAAAGAGATGAGCGAACAAAAGCAAGAGGAACTGTTGCAAAGAAAAACCGAACTCCAACTACAAAGCAAGAACCTAATCAACCAACGCATTGAAGCGCTAGAAACTCAAAAACAACAGACACTGGCAGAAACAGAACTACTGGCCCTTCGGGAACAACTCAAGCCTCATTTTGTCGCCAACTGCATCAATTCCATCCGGAATCTCATTGCAAATGAAAAAGCTGCCGATGCGAGTCTCTATTTGTCAAAATTGGGCATTCTTTTGACCCAGATCTTTGAATTGACCGAAAAATCAGCCATACCCCTCCGTGAAGAGCTCGAATTATTAAAATTGTATCTTGATTTGGAAAAATTGCGTTTCCGCGAACGCTTCAAAGTGATTTTTGACATCGATCCCTCCGTTCCGCTGAATGCATTTACCTTGCCCCCCTTGCTCTTACAACCTTTTGCAGAAAATGCCATCAAACATGCATTTAAGGACAATACGCCAGGTCAAGAATTGAAAATCTCGGCAACCTCGCTGAATCAAAGGGTCGTGCTTTCGATTGAAGACAATGGAATTGGACGATTGGCCACAGCAAAAAACAGTGAAATGTCCCAACAAAGCTCAGGCGTGGGAATGGGTTTGTGCGCTGATCGGCTTCAGCTGTTCAACGAACGTTTCAACTTTGTCTCAATAATCAACATAGTTGACCTGGAATATCAGGGTAGCCCAAGTGGTACCCGCGTAGAACTGCATTTTTTAACCCCCTAAAATCTAGCTTTATGATGATCAAAACCATCCTTGTTGATGACGAACAAGATGAACTTGATGTTTTGGAACGCGATTTATTGAACCATTGCCCAGATGTGGTCGTTGTCAAAAAATTTCGCTCTGCCATTGAAGCGAAAGCCGCCGTGGCAGAACTTCGACCCGATCTGATCTTTTTGGATATTGAAATGCCTGAGATAAAAGGCATTGACTTGGCCAAAAGTTTGAAGAACGAAGGGCATTCTTCAGCGATTATTTTCGTAACGGGCTACCCTCAATTTGGCGCGCAGGCTTTTGAAGTAGAAGCCATTGATTTTTTACTTAAACCCGTAGAATCAGACCGCTTGAAACAGGCCATCGAAAAATACCTGGGCCACAACCTGCAAAGCCAAATTGCAGAACTGAATAAAAAAGCACCCACCTTTATTCGCATCTCGAGCCAATCCGGATTTGATCTGTTGAAGATAAAAGACATCAGCTACCTTAAAGCAGATGGCGCCATTACCCGATTTTTCATGGCAGACAATCAAGCTGTTGGTGCAGGAAGAAACTTGGGGATTTTTGAAAAGGCGCTTTCAGGACAAGGGTTTTTCAGAGTCCACAGTGGCTATTTGGTCAACTACCGATTTTTGCATCATTATGACAACCGTGAATCCTGTATCATCCTCAATACCGGGGCCAAAATCCCAGTTGCGCAACAACGCTTGCGGGATTTTTTGATTTGGGTTGATTCGTTTACCGTTTAAGTTTTTTTGAATTTATATTGTTATTCCTGAATCAACCTTAGTTGTTAAGAGAAATCTGTCAATCATTTTTTTTGCATCAATTTGCATGTGTACATACTCTACATTTGATACTGTAAAGCATCGCTAACACCTAATCCCTAAATTCCATACTATTAGGTAAAGCTAGACTACCAGCTTTTGAATCCTTGCATATTATTCCCTTTGTAAAACCAAGCACCTTTCCCACTCGCTGCGGTAAAGCAATAGAACACTGAAATACACATTCCAATTTTCCTGTTATCGCAGGGCATTTTTTTCTCTTCTTATTCTGACTTCTTATTGTAAGTTTGCAGTCAAATCAACTGCACTGCTATGTTTACCGGTATCATTGAATCACGTGGAACAGTTCAAAACATCCACCAAGAAGGCAGCAATGTTCATTTCAACATCGCTTCAGACATTTCCTCTGCTTTGAAGATCGATCAAAGCCTTTCTCACAATGGTGTTTGCCTAACCGTAGTAGGAATCAAAGACAATGTGCATACCGTCACTGCGGTAGAGGAAACCTTGAAGCGCAGTAACCTGGGGCAATGGCAAGTGGGCAGCCTAGTCAATCTGGAACGCGCCATGCTCTCCAATGGACGCCTGGATGGCCACATTGTGCAAGGCCACGTGGATGGCACTGCCCACTGCATCAAAGTAGAAGACCGCGACGGCAGTTGGAATTTCCATTTTCAATATACCCCCACTGAAGAGCATTTGCTGGTTGACAAAGGTTCTGTTTGCATCAATGGCGTAAGTCTGACCGTAGTCAGTCCAGCGGAAGATCGTTTTTCAGTGGCAATCATTCCCTACACTTTTGAACACACCACTTTTCAATCCCTGCAGGAAGGCGATTTGGTCAATTTGGAGTTTGATGTAATTGGAAAATACATCGCCCAGTACGCCAAATTGTATTTCAAACCTACACTTGTACCCTAATCGACGCAGGAGCAAGCTCAATGTTTAAGCCTTCAAAAGTTAGTTTTTGAATCTTACTGCTGAAATTGACCCAATAAGCCAATTGCTCACCCTTGGCATTTTCGAGTAACAAAAGCTCCACCTCCAATGGCGAATTGGAATGGGTATCCAGGGTTTTGACCGGTTGAAACTTAGCAATTTGTTGCAAATGCTCCAGCAAAGGCGTTTGCGAAAGATCCTCAGGAAACAATCCTTTTTCCCCAATCGCTTCAAAATAGGTCAAACCTGTACAAGGTGCCAGGTATTTCAAACTGATCAGCATCCAGGCTGCGGCAAAAGAACTGTGCTGTCGTGGATCAATCCCACCAGCAGGATCAGGCGTGTGTCGTGGCCGCAATGAAATGGGAGAAACACAAAGGGGTTTGCCTGCGGCAAAACTTTGGGCAGTCAAAACCACCTCGCGCTGGGTCTTCAGGTTTTCAATCATCGTGCGGGTATCCACCGCATGGACTTGTGGATTGATCGAAAATTGTAAAAAGTCAAACTGCGTAGTCGCGGGGCGATTGCGGTTCAACGCGGTAAAAAATCCATCGGTACCGAAACCTACTGACAATTGTGGAAACTTGGATTTGATGCTTGAATAAATGGTTTCCATTAAATCAACTTCAGGCACTTTTTCTACTGCTGAGAGCACACAAACCTGATGGAACACATCAATTTGAGTAGAGAGTGCATCTGCCAATTTGATCCCGTCTACTTTTTGGGTAAAAAAAGCCGATAGCGCTATTTTTTTGTTTAGTGCTTTAGCTTGAGCAACAGCCTTATCCAAATCCGTTTGCCAGGTCTCCTGATCAAGGTGCAACGACACACTGAAGTAGTCGAATGGCAATGCTTGAAATTGCGCCAACAGCTCCGGTGAAATTGTTTCTTGGACAATTCCAGTGCCCAAAGCTGGAAAAGGGAAAGCTGATCCGGTTAGGCTGATCGCCACTTCATTTTGGGAAGCAGGATCAATAGCCCCCGATGATACGCTCCATTGCAAATTTAACTTTTGGTAAAGCTTTTCCCCTGCATGAATCTCCACCGGATAGGGAACTGACAAAGGGGTGCTGTAGGTTTTATAGGAATTATCCGTCCAGTTGCGCTGGTCTTCGGTTTCAAAAACATCCCCTTCAAAATCCAGTTGAATGTCAATCCCTTCTGCCGAGCTCCAGGCCATGCTTTGAATGTCAAAAAAAGGCTGATGTGGACTAATCAATTCAGGAAAAATCGATTGGGTCTTGCTTTGGTCGGGGTGAGTAATCCAGACTGGCTTGCCAGTACAAGGCTCAATTGGGTGCAACACACACAACCCAATGCGGTTGCGCCAAAAAGTACTCAGGGCTTCGCCATGCATTTCTACACTCAGGCTTCCATTGGCATCGCCAGCGATTCGATAGGTTGCCTGGTAATCGACCTCATTCAGTTGATAATGAGCCGTATATTCGATAGAAAAAGAATCTGCCTCAATGGTTATCTTTTCTTTTGTGATCAGGGCAGGAGCGGTTTCCCAGTTTCGATCCCGGATTGCGGGATAAATCATGCGCAAAACTTCGGTGTCACCAATACGGAGGTAACGGAGTTTCCCTGCTTCGTAGGCGCCCGTTAATTGGCCTGCCCGAAATGGAATCAGTGTAGGAAGTTCGGAATTGGTACCAAAGTAGCCCATTATTGTTGGTTGGGAGTTTTATAAGCTTTGCTGCTGTCGTCCAGGATCAGTACCCAGTCTTGGCCATAGCCATTGCTGGGTGGGGTAAAGTTCTTTTGGCCAACATTGGGCACAAGCTCTCCTTTCTTAGCCTCGCCGTTGCGCGGATTGTACCAGGTTGCGGCCACAGTCTTGCCCGTAATCTTGGCCATATTGAGGGTGAACGGGCGGCCTTCTGAAGAATAAACCATCAGGTAATCCTTGCCACGGGTAGCCTGAATCCGGTCGTGCTCCGCACGCGCATTGGTCAACAAGCTTTGATCGGGAATACGCTCCAACATGGGGCGCGACTCCATCAGGCGACGCAAAAATTTCATTTGATTGCCTCCTGGCAAATCCAGCGCTTCTCGCCAGGTCAGATGTGGTCCATTGATGGGCTCCCGGGTTTTATCGTACATCTGCCAGATGTCGTGGCAACCATAAGTGTGGCCACAAGCGCCAGCAAATACATCCAGGTAAGCATGCTTGCGTACATCAAACGCGCTGGAAGTACCCAGGTCTTTGGCGTTGAAACAGACTGGGTGGTCTTCGTAAAGGGTTTCACCATCCAACACGGGTTTGATGGGCGTTTTTTTGTAGGCGACCTGGATGCGGTCCCAGACGTTATTTTCGCGGCAATGCCCGGTCTGAAACATGTTGAAATCCAGCCAGGCATCATGGTGAAACCACTTGGCCGAACCTGCATCCGCCAAATCATTGGGCTGTGGATGAAAGGTAATCAAGGCCCGGTCGGCGCCACCTACCGCTTCGGTGATTCCAGCTGCCATCGCTCGCCAAATTGCCACATCTTGATCGTTGCGGGGATTGCGGTCGCCACCCAAAATCCAGACAATGTTTTTGCGGTCTTTGTACCGTGCTCCAATCCACTTTCCGTAGGCCTTTGCGTTTTCTGGGTTAAAAATTTCTGGACCCACACCCCAACGATCTTTGAATACTTTATCCCCCCAGGTGGGCAGTAAACCAATGCACAACCCTAATTCAGCAGCTTTGTCAATGACAAAATCGACATGTTTGAAATAGGCTTCATTGGGGGTGCTTGGGTCGTTGTTCAAGAGGGGTTTGTCACCGTAAGGGTTGGGTGTATTTAGCCCATCCAATTCGGCTAAGGCTACAGCCTGAATGACGGTAAAACCATTGTCAGCCCTGTTTTTGAGGTACAGGGTAGCTTCTTCCCGATTCAGGCGGTGAAACAATTCCCAGGCAGTATCGCCCAACCAAAAAAAAGCCGATCCGTCAGCTTTGACGAGGTAGCGCTGGTTGGGGCTGACTTTGAGGGGGCCTTGGGCGAAGGTGGGCAGGCAAAAGAGTATTGCGATGATGAGGGTAGCCAATTTCATTTTGCTATTTTTAGGCAATAAATTAAGCATTACTTTAAAAACAAAAGAGGCTAAACCCTGCAACAGATTCAGCCTCTTTTTAGTATTCAAAGACTTATAGCGTTTAGCACAAGTCTTAGCAATACCGCTCAAAAGCCATTTGCAAATTCGCTGCAATGATCTCAGCTGAACGGCCTTCGATGTGGTGTCTTTCCAGGAAATGCACCAATTTACCATCCTTAAACAGCGCAATAGCTGGTGAAGAAGGAGGGTAAGGCAGCATGTATTCGCGTGCTTTGGCAGTGGCAGCCTGGTCAACGCCCGCAAAAACAGTTACCAGGTTGTCTGGTTTTTTGTCCCCTTGCAATGCCATTTTCGCACCTGGGCGGGCATTGGCAGCTGCACAGCCGCATACGGAATTGACCACTACCATCGTGGTACCACTAGCTTGATCCAATTCTTCACTCACTTGTTCGGGAGTGGATAAGCCTTTGAATCCAAAGGCAGTCAGTTCCTGAGACATTGGCGCTACAATCTCGAGTGGATACATATCGTGTTGCTTAAGTTTTGTTTAATACATTAATCAATCTCGCTGCAAAGATAATGCTTTGTGCGATTTTGATTAAATACATTCCAAAGAAAGCTTTGGTTCATTCAAAAGCGGCAAAATAGCGCATCCAAACAAAGAAACTCAGACAAAGTTAACCAAATCTCCTTGTGCTACATTTCCGTATTCGACCAGGGAAACAACCTGATCGAGGTTATCTACAACAGAGATTGTTCCTCCATGGTTGCCCAATACCATTGCGCCATCATGAGCATATCGTAGGATGATTTTTTTGGATTGGCCAGCATCCAGGTCACCTTTGATTCTTTCTGGGCGCCCCATTCTATCTTTTAATGACCAACCACTTAAACCAATCGGCTGGTTGGTGGTATTTTTTATGATGACGTATTCACGGCCTTCGTCGTCTCCTTTGGGGTTGATCAACGCTGAAGCAATGACAACTCTACCATCATTTTTACTCGTATTCGTTTCTACCGGTATGATGATGACCTGATCACCACCAGGAGAATCGGCACCACCCAGGTATTTTGGAAAAAAAGAGCGGATGTATTTGCCTCTGGACCCACGTTCGTCAATATTCCGGTATAAAACCAGGCTAAAGGGATAGCCCTTCAAAGTAAAAGGCTTTTCATCGTTAGAGGACATCATGCCTTTTTTGTTTTCAAAAAACGCAACTGTACCCATGGCCATTTCACACTCGGGACTTGAACCGATGAAAAAGCCACCTTTGCTCTTGAACAATTGAGCAATTGGATTCCCTCGGAGGTCTTTGTAATCCCAGATCATGCGCAAGGTAACCACGTAGGGGTTTTCGGGGCCCTGATTGTATTTGAGGTCATAATAATGGCCTAAAAAATTGACCCTTTGGCTTTTTTCGTCAAAAAAAAACTTTACCCAATTGTGGTAGCCCGATACCTCGCCTTTGTTGTTTCCGGCATTATTTCTTGCATCATATTGGCCTTCACCCACAAAAACGTGTTCGAAGCCAGTGCAGTAACGGGTGGATTTGCCTTGGTAATGGTTGGTGTAAATGGTAAACCACATTTCCATCAATTGTGCTTTGAAATCGGCATCGCTAAACCTGAAACCCAAAGTCTCGATGTAATCCCGTGCAACTTTAATGGGTTTAGTGGGCAAAATAGCGTCTAGAAATGCATTAATTTCTACCTTCTCTGTTGGAGTGGTGGTTTCTTCTACCCGATAATTGACAATGTAATTGTCGAGCAAACTAATGAACCTTTGATAAGTAGGTAGAGCGGTAAATTTAGCTTGATTTACCAGGTGAAAGAGTGGTCGGGTGGCAAGATCAGTTCCCCTTCTGCTTGCAGCTTCGACCTGTTCGTCAATCAGGATGTCGGCATTGGGGTTTTCAAATGTGCCGTCCTTTTTACGCTTAGAGATGGACATGCGGTTTTCATCCGCTTCCCAGATTTTTTCATAAATATTCATTACTGTGTGGTTTAGTTTGGGTGTCAATTAAGTTTCCACCCTTTTTGTTTTTATAAAAGTGAGGCAATATACAATAGCCTGATTAATAAGTCAAGTAGGACTTACAGCGGGAAACAAAAAAAAAGTAAAATTATTTGCCTTTCCCCTGAAGCAACACCAATACAGTATAAAAAAGGATTTTAAAATCAAGCGAAAGGGACATGTTTTCGATGTACAGCAAATCGAATTTTAACCGCTGGATCATTTGGTCTACGTTGGAGGCGTAACCGTATTTTACTTGTCCCCAGGAAGTAATGCCGGGGCGAACTTTCAACAAGTGCCGGTAATGGGGTGCACGAGGTACAATTTGATCAATGTAAAACTGGCGCTCAGGGCGTGGCCCTACCAAGGACATTTCTCCCCGCAATACATTCCAAAACTGCGGCAATTCATCCATGCGGTATTTGCGCATGATGGCACCCCAGGAGGTTACCCGACTGTCTCCATCTTTAGACAATTGTGGGCCCTGGTTTTCCGCATCGGTGAACATGGAACGGAACTTGAAGATAAAGAAAGGCTTGCCGTTGAGGCCAACCCTTTCCTGCATGTAAAAAATGGGGCCTTGAGATGACATCCTTACCCGCATGGCAATGTAGGCATACAGCGGTGCAAAAGTTAGTAAAAACAAGGAAGAAGCCACCAAATCGATGCCCCGCTTGATGAGTACCTGCCAATTGGCCAACAAGTCCTGGCGGATTTGAATCAAAACAGCGCCGTAAATGTGGTTCATTTTTACCGTTCCCAGCATGATGTCATACATATCCGGAATGATATTGACTTGCACAGGCGGTGTAAATTCAAATAAGGTATTGAGAATTTCGCGGATGCGGTTGTGCTCACTGGTTTCGATAGCGATGATCACCTCTTCAACGTTGCAGTCTCTTACGACTGTTGGAATGGTTGACAGTTGTCCCAATTTGGGCAAATATTGATTCAAAAGATTTTGACTCTTGCCATTGGTATCGATGAAGCCCAAAAAATTGTAACCCAGGCTCTTTTTGCGGCTTTTCATGTCCTGAAACAATTCCAGCGCACTGGCGTTCCCTCCAATCAACAGGGTGTTGAAACTCACTTTCCCCGCTTTCAAGCGTTTACTGGCCTGAGTGAGCAAAATCATACGCACCGTTGCCGTAATCAAAAAATGCAAGGCAAAAAGGGTAACAAAAGAAAGGTAGTAGGTTTTATAGCTGAGGATAACATCATCGAGAATAACCGCGAAAAATAAAAACAGGGCGCCAAAAAAACTCAGGAAGAAAGTACGCGCCAAAGTAGATAGGCGCGAAAGCCGGTAAATGTCTTTGTACTGGTCAAAAACAGAATAGAAAAGTATCCATCCAACCGGAATCATTGCGATGCCGTACCAAAAATTCTGATCAGCCAACACATCTTTAGGGAAGGAGCCACTTTCAACCACTATTTTGCGGTAGCAAAAAAAACTGGCCCAAGCCAGCATAGCAGAAAGAAAATCTGCAAATTTATACAAAAGCGTATGCCACTTACGCGTGCGCGTAACCTTGAAATAATCGATGTTAGAAGTGGACGAGCTTGATGTTGTCCAGGTTAATTCTCGCGTTGGATCGTAAGATTGTACCATCTGCGTTTTTGGGTATTTCTGTTTTTAGTATGATCTGGTAATCGTCCAATTTGCTGTCTGCAACTACACGAGAAAGGTTAAAATAAATTTTATTCCAGTTTTCACTGGCATTAAACCCTGCTGCATAAAGGATTTGTCCTCCTGCACTCAAGTTTCCCGACTTGTAAGCGATCACGCCTACACTGAGGGGAACCTCAGATTTGTAGTTGAGTTCCAAATACACTGCTGTCCCTTTGGAGAGCAAACCAGAGTAGGCATCGCGCGTGGCCAATTCTACTGCCGGGTATTGAGAACTAAGCTGGATTGTTCCAGATCCACTGCCTTCAAAAGCTCCATCCTTGGTGATGCTCATCCGGTTAGACTGGTTGCCGGTGACCAAGGTTTGAAAAAGGGGCTGATTTCCTTCAAAATTTTCAATAAAAGCAAAACGTATTCCACTACGGTAAGTGGTTTTTGGTCGGATGCTGTCTATTTCATTCGGTTTCAGATCAATGTTGTACTCCAAAGACTGATAAAATGGATAGATTTCCGGACTTGTACTTATGCCATTGTCTTTGATTCCAGCTTCCAGGCGTATTTTTGCTGTACCCGTTTTGAGGATTGGAATTCGTGCAGGCAAGGCATAAACACCTAAAAAAACACCATCTACCGTCAACCACCCTTCGGTAATTTTTGCGGAAGCACTGCCTTGGGACGCGTTTGTAGTTTGTACCTCAAAAGGAGCTACCCAGATATACGCAGGAATTTCCTCTTCAGGGTTGATCAAATTACAGGCCGTTGTGCTCAACAAAAAGCACAACCAAAGCACCAAACAGGTCTTTCGGGCTGTAAATTCTGACTTTTTACCCTGAGTACTCATTTTTTAATGTTAACTCTGCCTTATTAATTGTTTACTTCCGTGTTAATTCCTGTTCCCAGGGCTTCCGATCAATCTCTTTGATGATCTCATAAGCCAACTTAAGTGCCTGATAACCATCTTCTATACTAACTTTTGGCGTCGTTTGATTGACAATGCTATCGGCAAAAGACTCCAGCTCCATTTTGATGGCATTGACCGACTCAATGGGCGGCATGTCCATGTGGAGCATTTTTACGCCCTGCGGAGTATGCCATTCCAAGAGATTGGCATTTTCGGGCAAATTGAGGGAATCCTGGTCGTATAAGCGCACCACCTGAGCGTTTTTGTCCAAAAAATCCAGGCTAATATAGGCGTCGCGCTGAAAGAACCGCACTTTGCGCATTTGCTTCATCGAGATGCGACTGGCAGTGAGGTTGGCCACACAGCCATTGGCAAATTCAATCCGGGCGTTGGCAATATCTGGTGTTTCACTGACCACCGCAACCCCATTGGCACTTACTTTGGTCGGCACGGCGTCAACCATACTTAAAACAATGTCCAGATCGTGGATCATTAAATCGAGCACTACCGATACATCCGTTCCCCGGGGGTTAAAAGCAGCCAGGCGGTGGGCTTCGATAAACATGGGGTTGAGTTCCATGTCTTCCAGCGCCAAAAAAGCAGGGTTGAACCGCTCCACGTGACCAACTTGCACCTGCACACCATGGGCTTTGCTCAAACGAATCAACTCTTCGGCTTCTTCAATGGTGTGGGTCAAGGGTTTTTCAATGAACACATGTTTTCCCGCTTGGATGACTTGCACCGCCAAGGCAAAGTGCGTGATAGTTGGCGTAACGATGTCTACCACGTCTGCTGCCTCAATCAAAGCCTCCATCGATTCAAAAGCCTTGATGTTGAATTGCGCTGCGACCGTTTTGGCCATGTCTGGATTGGGGTCGTAAAAACCCACCAAATCATACGTTTCTACCGCCAACTGGATGCACTTCACGTGAATTTTCCCCAAGTGGCCGGTGCCAAGTACACCTATTTTTAGCATGTTTTTTTATTTGAAATACATCAAAATGGCTCCAAACAGGGTAATCAGCGCAGTAAGCACTGTTGCCATGCGAATGGAATACTGCATGTGGTTGACAAAAGAGAGGATGGGCTCGCGCATGTGCGGATACCGGGAGATGATTTCATCCTCCATTTTTTGTTTGTTGAAAATGTGGGCTGCGCCAAATTCTACCCGGTTTTGCACCAGCACTTTGTAGACTTTGAACACTTTGACCCGAAAGTATACATTCAAAAAAAGCATGGCCGCAAAAAGCGCCATAACTAGAATAAGAAGCAGAGTCATCATGTGCTTCGGTTTGATGAAAAATGAATACAAAGGTACAAGAGGATTGCAACGTTAAGGAGAAAATTTATTTCGCTGGTCGATTCTACTTCCAGGTCTTGAGAATTATGCTCTAAATTCACCATTGTTATTCCCATTGCCTGAATTCCTGGTTGAATTAAAGAGAAATTAGCGATTTATGGATCAAATACCCACCGCGCAAACCAATCCTTTTCCTGAAGAAAAACTTCGGGAGTTGTGTTCCAACTGCGGCAAAAAAATGGCCAAAAAAGGCAAATATTGCCCCCATTGTGGGCAGGAGCGGTTTGATGGCCGGGTGACTTTTCGGGATTTGAGCAAAAAATTCCTGCAGAAACTAACCAATCTGGACAATAAGATGCTGCGCATGATGTGGCATTTGTTGATTCCTGCGCGAGTAACCAAAGATCACTTTGCTGGAAAAATCAAACAATACCCCCATCCTTTTCAGTTTTTCTTTGTGGTGTCCTTTTTTTGTGTGCTGGTATTCAGTAAAACGGTGGATACCAGCAGTGGTGTCATCAAGATCCATGTAAATACCCAAGAAAGCGAGGTGAATATAAAGTCTGCCGAGACTTCCAAACAATTTAAAGACCAAAAGAATTTAAATCTTTTTTTCCAAATGGAGCGCTATGTTTTTGGGCGCGAAATTCTTGGTGCATATGATTCCCTTCCGGCTTCCCTACGCAGCCCTGTAGTCAAAGCCTCGCTGGATTCCATCCTCCAAAAAACCAATGGCCGTTGGGTTCCCATGATCGACAGTCTGCTAAAAGAAGGAAAAAGCAAGGATAGCCTTGACTTAAAACTGATCAATCAACAATTCAGAATTGCCTTAAAAGACATCGTAGAACACACACCAGAGGAAATCACCGAGATATATGGCATCAGTGATTGGATGAGCAAAATCCTGCTCAAGCAAGGCATCCGATCCATCCAAGATCCGAGTGATTTGATTTCCGCCTACATCGGGAGTTTTTCCTGGACTATTTTGGCGCTTATTTTTGTTATGTCATTTTGTTTGTCTTTGTTTTATTGGCCACAAAAAAGGTATTTCGTAGAGCATTTTGTGCTGCTGATGCATTTACATTCTGGCGTTTTTTTGATACTTACCTTCATCCTGGTCTTCAACTATTACTTGCCCTTGAAGGAGTACTGGGGCATCGTAATGGGCGGAGTATCGGTATTTCTATTGCTTACCATGAAGTGGTATTATGGCCAAAACTGGTTTTGGACGGGCTTTAAATGGTTCTGGTTTCTACTATTTTATACGCTTGGCTTCGCCATACTATTCGTGCTTGGGCTTTTGGTGGTGTTTACGGTTTTTTAAAGCACTTGCCCTTTTTGTTTAAAATGAACATTTATTTTTGCCCCACTACTTTGTGCATATTGCTACAAATTCTCTACCTTTGCGCATGGATACGCAAAATTTCAACTTGGACAAGTTTCTGGGCGAAGCGCTCACCTTCGATGACGTACTGCTCGCCCCGGCATACTCTGAAGTATTGCCTCGTGAGGTCAACATTACCTCCCAACTTACCCGCGAACTCAGATTGAACGCACCAATTGTCTCTGCGGCAATGGATACCGTGACGGAGTTTAAGCTGGCAATTGCCATTGCCCGCCAAGGCGGCATCGGGATCATCCACAAAAACATGAGCATTGCGGAGCAAGCCGAACAGGTGCGTTTGGTGAAACGTTCGGAAAGCGGCATGATCATCGATCCGGTGACTCTACGCCCGGAGGCAACCATTCGCGACGCCAAAAGCCACATGGAACGCTTCAAAATCGGGGGCATCCCGGTAGTAGACGCTGAAAACCATTTGGTGGGTATCCTCACCAATCGGGATTTGCGCTTTGAAACCAGTCTGGATAGACCAGTGTATGAACTGATGACTTCCAAAAACCTGGTTACCGCACCCGCAGGCACCACCTTGCATCAAGCCCGCGAAATCCTCCAACGCAACAAGATCGAGAAACTTCCAGTAGTAGACGACAACAACATCCTAGTTGGTCTGATTACCTACAAAGACATCATGAAGGTGATCAACTATCCGCTTTCCTGCAAGGATACTTTTGGTCGATTGGTAGTGGGTGCTGCGGTAGGCGTAACCAGCGATTTGCTCGAACGCGTAGAAGCATTGGTACACGTTGGCGTGGATGTAGTTGCGATCGATACTGCTCACGGACATTCTCAGGGCGTACTGAACGCCGTAAAAGAAGTGAAGAAAAAATTCCGCGACCTCCAGGTCATCGGTGGCAATGTGGCTACTGGTGCTGCGGCACTCGCCTTGGTGGAAGCCGGAGTAGACGCAGTCAAAGTAGGCGTTGGCCCAGGATCCATTTGTACCACGCGCATCGTTGCCGGGGTAGGCGTACCACAACTTACCGCCATCAGTTGGGCTGCTCAAGCTTTGAAAGGCACGGGAGTTCCCATTATTGGTGACGGGGGCATCCGGTACACGGGCGATATCGTCAAAGCACTGGCGGCTGGAGCAAGTACCATCATGGCAGGTGGTTTGTTTGCGGGTGTTGAAGAAGCTCCGGGTGAAACCATCCTGTTTGAAGGCCGTAAATTCAAGGTATACCGTGGCATGGGTTCCCTGGGCGCGATGCAGCAGGGCTCAAAAGACCGCTATTTTCAGGATGTAGAAGACGACATCAAGAAACTGGTTCCAGAAGGCATCGAGGGTCGTGTGCCTTTTAAAGGTACGCTGGCCGAAGTGATGGTGCAATACATCGGCGGTTTACGTGCTGGGATGGGCTACTGCGGTTCCCAAACCGTGGAGGAATTGCAACAGAAAGGCCAGTTTGTGAAAATCACCGCTGCGGGCGTGAAGGAAAGTCACCCGCACAACGTCAATATAACCAAGGAAGCGCCGAACTATAGTACGAGGTAAGCACTTCGGCTACGCTCAGCGACCGCACTTCGGCTACGCTCAG